>NZ_LTCZ01000210.1:0-146 GCF_001583455.1 Rhodococcus sp. LB1
GAGGGCTGGCGCGGAGAGATTCGGGACGGCAAGGTTGTCGAACCTGAGGAGGCCGAGGACAACAACGAGGAACCGGCTGACGACGAGACAGCCGACGACGAGACGGACGAGTACGAGGAGGAGCCGGAGGAAGACACCGCCGAGGC
>NZ_LTCZ01000210.1:218-17461 GCF_001583455.1 Rhodococcus sp. LB1
GGAGCCGGAGGACGAGACCGGGGAGTACGAGGAGGAGGAGCCGGAGGAGGAGCCCGAGCCGCGCCGGCGTCGTCCCCGGAAGGTCGCGGCAAAGAAGGCCCCCGAGAAGGCCGCCGCGAAGAAGACCCCCGCAAAGAAGACCCCAGCGAAGAAGACCCCGGCAAAAAAGACCCCTGCAAAGAAGGCAACGCCGCGGCGTAGGACAGGAGCACGCGCATGACCACGGCCGGTGGACCCAGCTCGAGCAGTCTCGCCGACGTCATCGACACCATCTTGGACAAGGGCCTGGTGATCGACGCGTACGTGCGGGTCTCGCTGGTCGGTATCGAACTACTGACGATCGACGCCCGCGTTGTCGTCGCCAGCGTCGACACCTACCTGCGGTTCGCGGAAGCGGTGAACCGGCTCGAGATCGGCAGCGAGCCCAAGGGGCTGACGGACCTGGCTGGGGGCGGCGAGGGCGACGCTGAATCGAAAACCCAGGGCGCACTCGGGGCCGCCGGCGAGAAGCTCGGCGACCTCCTCGGCGGCGGACAGGAAGAACCTCAGCGCGAACGGGTTTCACGCAAGTCCACTCGCGGGGACAAGTGATGTCGACGTCGGAACAGGCCAACGGGCACCCGAGGAGCCGACCGGTCGGACCGTTTCGAGCAGGGGTGTATTCGTCGAATTACTCAGTCCCTGGCGGTCTTTGATCGATTGAACTTCCGGAGTTCCGGGTAGTCCGGTAGTCCGGTAGTCCGCACTTACCTCTCCACTTCGGGTGTGCCACAGGGGCGAGCTGGACGAGGCGACGGCGAGAGCGCAGAGCGGGCCGAGGAACGACCGGGTACCGCCACACGTCGCCGAGCCGCCCGCACACCGGCGGTGCCGGAGGGGCGATAGCGGGGGAGCAAGGAGCACGAGCATGACCACAGCGGGTGGGCCGAGTTCGAGCAGCCTGGCCGACGTCATCGACACCATCTTGGACAAGGGCCTGGTCATCGACGCGTACGTGCGGGTCTCGCTGGTCGGCATCGAACTGCTGACCATCGATGCCCGCATCGTCGTCGCCAGTGTCGACACCTACCTGCGGTTCGCGGAGGCGGCGAACCGGCTCGCGATCGGCAGCGAGCCGAAGGGACTGTCCGATCTGGTGTCGGGCGGGACGGAAAAGATTGCGAAGTCGAAGACGAAGAGCGCCATCGAAGAGAAGCTCGGCGGCCTGCTGGGCGGGCAAGAGGAACCGGAACGGGAACGGGTGTCGCGCAAGTCGACTCGAGGTGACAGGTGATGGCTACATCGGAGCAGGCGAAGAACCAGAAGAGCGGGAACACAGAGAAGTCGGACAAGAACCAGACGGCGGGGGTGTACGTCTACGGCATCGTCCCGGCCGGCGTCGAACCTGGGGACGACGCGACCGGGGTCGCGGACGGGAAGGTGGACATCGTCACGGACGGTGACATCGCCGCACTGGTGAGCGCAATGTCCGTGGACCGTCCGATCGGCAAACCCGAAGACCTCCGAGCCCATGCGAATGTGCTGGACGGGACGGCCGGGGTGGCGCCGGTGCTGCCGCTGCGGTTCGGTGCGGTGCTCACCGACGCCGACGCCGTGAAGGAGGAACTGCTCTCGGCACATGCGGACGAGTTCGCGGCGGCCCTCGAACAATTGGAGGGAAAGGCCCAGTACGTGGTCAAGGGCAGATATGTGGAGCAGGCGATCCTGCGGGAGATCCTCGACGAGAACGAGCAGGCGGCGCAGTTGCGTGATGAGATCCGGGACAAGTCGGAGGACGCCGGCCGCGATGCGCGGATGGCGCTCGGGGAACTGGTGAACAACGCGATCGCCGGCAAGCGCGAGGAAGACACCCGCAAGACGGTCGAGGCCCTGGGCGGCCTCATCGACTCCGTCAACCGCCGCGAACCCACGCACGAGGAAGAGGCCGTGCAGGTGGCGGTGCTCGCCGACGTGGACAGGCAGGACGAACTCGAACAGGCAATCGGGGAACTGGCCCAGGAGTGGGACGGCCGGGTCGAGATTAAGCTGCTCGGGCCCATGGCCGCCTACGACTTCGTGGTCACACAGAATCCGACGGGGCAGGGCTGAACCATGGGACTGCTGTCATTCATCATCACGTTGTGAAGGGTGTGATTTCGCTGCCGAGTTGATCCAACGGCAGGTCGAGGAGGAAATGCACAATCCGGCGGCCATCCGCCGCGCACTCGAGGAACTCGAAGTGGCCCGTGCGCGGGGTGAAATCACGGCCGAAGAGGAGGAGCAGGCGCAACAGGCGCTCATCGACCGGATGACGGGATCGCCCTAGGGGAATGACCGGCAGGGCCGAGCTGGATCCTCAGCGCGGCGCGGTGCGCCGAGGCGGTTCGGTGCGGTAGCGATGGGACGGATGCGGTGCGTGGTCATCCCGATTCCGCGGTCTCGGACACGTATCGGGGAGACCGCCCCGTGTCGGAGTTGGACCGGCGAACGGATAATTACCCCCCGCCGCTACATGAGCCTGACGAGGACCGGAACGGCGGCCAGGTCCGTGCGGGCGTCGGCTCGGTGGCTTCTTCCCACGCCCAGTAGAAACCGCCGCCCATGGTGACGGCCACCCGGTGGCCGGCTCGTCGGATTGGAACACCCGTGACCTGGGCATACGTTGTGGGTGGCATACCGAGCAGCGAGGGGTGGGTGTGCCGCCCGCACCGAATGCGGCGGTTCGACGACACGGAGGTAAGCGATAAGCAGACCACTGACCGGCCCGGGACGCGATGATGACCCGCGGCGGATGGAGCCCGTCGTCGACGACCGCCCGATCGCTGTGGAGGAGCGGGTGGTGACCAAGCCCGCCCGAACCCGCGCGGCCGCGGCGTTCGCGCTCGCGGTCGGGGTGGCCGCGTTCGTGTGTGCTGATCGTGATCCTGTCCCCGGTCGGGTTGGTCCTGGGCATCATCGGGTTGATCCTCGGTGTGCGGGCGGCCCGCCGGGTGGGATCACGGGGAAGGGTGTGGCGATCGCCGGCCTCGTGCTGAGCGCGCTGGCGATCGTCATCTCGATCGCCTTCGCGCCGGCGTGGTCACCGTCCTGAACGACGACAGTGCCGTCGACCGGATCGAGCAGTAGGTGGACCAGATGCGCGACAAACTCCCCGACCACGTCGAGTTCCCGCAGCCCTGACAGCGCCCACAGCACCGGGCGTCTCGAGGAACGTCTCGACCAGTCCAACGATGAGCAGGGATTCATCGGGAGCGTGGGCCGTGAAATATGTTGAATTCGAAAACAATTGGTCCCAGGGGGGGCGCTGAATGGGGCTTTCGGCCCGTCGCGCGGCGGGACGAAGCTGCATCGACTTCGCCGGCCGGCCGACAAGTCGGTGTACTGGCATGGCGGCCTGCCGGGGTCGTCGAAGGCGAGCCCGAGTCGCTCCTCCCACACTCGGCCGCGACGACGGACTGGGCGGCGTCAGGGTGTCGACGTGGCCCGATCGAGGGGTCGCAGCCGCTGCCGGTGTTCCAGCGTCGGGAGTAACGGCGAGGCCGCACCCTCGATACATCATTATGGAGAGACGACGTGCGGATCCGGATACCGCACTGGGCTACCTCGAAGGACTTCCCGCGCTGGTGCTGCTGGAACGGCTTCCGGTGCCGGTGCTCGCCCTCGACCGCGACGGTCACGTCGTGCATGTCAATCGCGCGTTCGAGGCCATGTTGGGGTATCCGCACGATGCGCTCTCGGGGCGATCGATGCGCGATCTGCTCCCGACGGCGTCCCCTCCGCGGCCGGTCGCAGAGGATCTGCAACAGTCGGCGGGGACGATCGTGACGCTCACGCACCGAGACGGTTCTGCCGTGCGGGCGGCGATCAGCAAGTCCGTGCTGACACGGGCGGACGACCCGGTGCTGCTCGTCTGCTTCCAGGACGTGACCGAGCAACTGTGGGACGGCGGAAACGCACCGACCTTCGGGTAAAGGCCGCGATCGCGTCGGTTACTGGCCTGCGCCCGATGCGGCGGGGCGCCGCCGCGCACGGAGATGAGCGAGCATCTTCCGCTCGAAGTCGACTACAACTGCGGCGTCGGCGCCTCGGCACTCGTGGTCGCGGTGGTCGGCGTACTCATCGTTGTCGGATGAGAGTTCGACCAACTCGCAAGAGGACCTCCCTGGCGGCGTGATCGACGAGGGCTTTGCGCGGTTCGAACGGGGCCGTGGCTCATGCGCCCCAATCGGCGCAAACTAAGGCCCACGGCTGTCCGGATGGTGCTGTTCGGTTCGCGTCGCCTACTCGAGGCCGGTCACCTCGTGCGCGATGGCGGCCAGCCGGGTCTGGGCTGCAGAGACGACGCCGTGCCGGTTCTTGTGTGCCTTCTCTACGCGACGATCACCCGCACGTCGCCCGGTTCGGTGAGTTCCTGGACTGCGGTGACCGCCCGGGCGACGTTGAGCTCGTCGTAGTCGTCCGACCCAGAACTGTCGACGGAACGAACGGTGGCTCAGGAGGGATCGCTTCCGTGCGGCCGGTGGTGTCGTCGCGCGTAGAAGCGGTCCCGCTGCTCGTCGAGCAGGGATCGGGCCCGGTGTCGGATCCGGTGATGCTCGCGGGCGAACAGCAGATGGACGGCGAAGGTGTGTCGGGTCAGGGCGCCGGCGCGGCGGGCCGCGTTCTCGTCGCCCAGCAGGTAGGCGGCGGCGCGGTCGCAGCCGATGAGGAACCGCTCGTAGGCGAGCCGAGTGGGTGCCTGCTCATCGAGGTGGGATTGCGAATACCTCGACCAGTTGGAGGGGCACGCGCAGCAGCCGGTAGGGGAACCGGAGAAGGGCCATCGTGAGACCGCCGAGGGTCACGCCGCGGATCGTAACTTGATCGATATGTCCTTGTGGGCAGCCTGGGGATTCTTGATGCGGAAAACACGGGTCCAGCTCGGAGCGCGCCGCGAACCCGGGGTTGGATTCAAGTCGCGCTGTCGTGGGTAACCCGACAACCGATCCGAGGCAACACCCCTGTACGGCTGCCCCCAACCAGGACCAATCCGATGACCTCACACCAGCACATCACCACCGATCACGACGAGATCCGCGAGTGGATTCAGGCGCATCACGGCGTACCGGCACGAACGGCGGCGACCACCGCCACCGCAGGCACCCTGCATATCGACTTTGCCGCGATCCGCCCCGGCGCGCTCGAGCACATCTCCTGGCAGGAGTGGTTCACCGCGTTCGATGCGCAGGGCCTCGCCCTGTGCTACCCGGATCCGCATGTGCGCGGCGGAGCGAGCGCGTGGTTCGAACTCGTGCCCCGCGGCGGCGGGATTCACCCGTGAGGTGAGCGGCGTGGCCGATGTCCCGGGTGTGCTCGAGGAAGCGTCGCGTTGATCGAGCCGGCCGTCGAGCGCTGCGCCGGGGCCGCGAACACTGCCTGCATTCGCGGGCGTCATACACGTGACGGCGGGCGTACTGCCGCATCGACTGGGGTACCCGATTCGGGTGGGGTGAGGCGATGTCGAGAGGCCCCGCGTGAAGGTGATCGGTGATGATCAATCTGTATTACCCGCTGGCTGTTGCGCTGTACATCATCGTGGCGCTCTGGCAAGGCAATCTCGGCCACTGGTGACATCCGCCGAGTGCGTCCGGTGGTCCGGGTGGCGCGCGCCTGGTGAAGGAGATCGATGAGATTCGAGGACCCCTGGTGCTCCTCGATGGCGGAAGCGCGGCGGCGGGCCGAACCAATTGGTGGATGGTTAATTTCGGCGGACGGGTGGGGATATGTCAGCGCGACGATCGTGAGGTGATCGCCTGTGGAGTGTGATCCCGAGCGCCAGTGCCGTCAGGGGCCCAATTGACCATCCGGGCACCCCGAGGAAGCGGCGACACCCACTCCTCGTGATTTCAGTTTCCGCCGCCGTTCCGGCCGCCATTGCCGTTGCCCCCATTTCCGTTTCCCTGGTTCCCGTCCCCCACGCTTCCGCCCGGTGAGTTGTCGGTCGGCGCGACAATTTCCAGTGCCGGGGCGATCGGTTCGGAGCTGAACATCGTGGCCGCGGCGTCGCTGCAGGGGCGAGGCTGCTGCTCGGGGCAGGAGCGGACGGCGACGGGACCGAGGTCGACCCCACGGTGCTGCCCTCATCCTGCGACGCGACGCGACGCGACGGCCAGTGCCAGTAGCGCGATTGCCACCAGTACCGCCGCAACCGCGGCGACGATCACCCCGGTACCGGGGTGACCGACGAGGCTGCTCGGGCGGCCGTCGAGGAACACCCCGGCCAGGACGGCTCGTCAGAGATTTCGGTGGACAGACCCCTCGGCACACCCGAGGACCTCCAAGCCCACGCGCACCTGCTGGACGGCACGTCGGGTGTCGCACCGGTCCTCCCGCTTCGATTCGGAGCGGTCATGACCGATGACACCGCCGTCGAGGAGGAGCTGCTCGCGGCGCACGCCGACGAGTTCGCCGCGGCTTTGCAGGAATTGGAGGGTCGGCGCAGTACGTCGTGAAGGGGCACGTCGAGAAGGCGATCCTGCGTGAGGTAATCGACGAGAACGCCCAGGCAAGCGATCTGCGGGACACCCTCCGCGATCAGCCCGAGGACGCCACCCGCGATGCCCGGATGGCGCTCGGCGAGATCGTGAGCAACGCCATCGTGGCCCAGCGGGACGAAGACACCGCGAAGGTCGTCGAGGCGCTCACGTCGTTGGCCGGTTTGGTCAATGTGCGGGAACCCACGCACGAGGAGGATGCGGCGCGGGTGGCCGTTCTTGTCGAGGTCGCCCGGCAGGAAGAGCTCGAGAATGTGGTGGGAGCCCTGGCCGAGGAGCCGACCGGTCGGACCGTTTCGCAAATGGCAGACGCGCCGAATGACCCAGTCCCCAGCGGTCTTTGGTGGATTGAACTCCGGCCGTTCCGGGTAGTCGGGTAGTTCGCGCGGGCCTCCGTTTCGGGTATGCCCGCGGGCGAGCTGGCCGCGGCGCCGAGCCGACCGCACACGAAGGTTCGGGACAGGCGGCAGCAGGGGAGCGAGGAGCGAAGCAATGACCACAGCGGGAGGTCCGAGCTCGAGCAGCCTGGCCGACGTCATCGACACCATCTTGGACAAGGGCCTGGTCATCGACGCCTACGTGCGGGTTTCGCTCGTCGGTATCGAACTGCTCACCATCGACGCCCGCATCGTGGTCGCCAGCGTCGACACCTACCTGCGCTTCGCCGAGGCGGCGAACCGACTCGCGATCGGCAGTGAACCGAAGGGCCTGTCCGATCTCGTGTCCGACGTCAAGGGCAGCGGCAGCACGAAGTCCAAGACCAAGGGCGTCCTCGAGGGCGTGGGGGAGACGCTTGGTGAGCTGCTCAGCGGATCGGGAAGCGAACGCGAACCCGCACCCCGCCGGAGGCGGAAATGACCTCCGCCGACGACACCGACATCGAAGAGGCGGCTCCGTCGGCCGTGATCTACGTGTACGGCATCGTGCCCACGGACGTGCAACCCGAAGAGGACGCCACCGGTGTCCACGATGCCCCGATCGAGATTGTCACCCACGGCGACATCGCGGCGTTGGTCAGCGAGATCGACCCGAACCAACGACTGGGCACCCCCGCGGATCTGCAGGCCCACGCCCACATCCTCGACGGCACCGCGCACGTCGCCCCGGTGCTGCCGCTGCGGTTCGGTGCCGTCGTGTCCGATCGCGATGCGGTAGTCAACGAGTTGCTCGCCGAACACGAGGGCGAGTTCGCTTCCGCCCTGAATGAGCTCGAGGGCTTTGCTCAGTACATGGTGAAGGGCCGCTACGTCGACGAGGCCATCGTTCGGGAGATCGTCGACGAGAGCCCGGAGGCTTCCTCCCTGCTCGAGACGATCCGCGACCAGCCTGATGAACTCACCCGGGATGCCCGGATTGCTCTGGGGGAGATCATCGGCCACGCCCTCGAGGCCAAACGGGACGCGGATACCCGCACCACCCTCGGCGCGCTGTCACCGCTGACCGACACCGTCACCGTCCGCGAACCCACCCACGACGAGGACGCCGTCCAGCTCGCGGTCCTCTTCGAGGTCGACCGGCAAGACGAACTCGAACGGACGGTCGGCGACCTGGCCGAGCGTTGGGAGGACCGGGTCACCATGCGCATCCTGGGCCCCATGGCCCCCTACGACTTCGTGGTGACACCGAAGCCGGAGGGCTGACGACAGGGCCTGCTGTCGTGCAGGGTTCACAGAGGCTGTGCCCACCCTGCACGTACCGATCGGTATCGCTGGAAGACCTTCGGGTGAGGCACGATCCAGTCCGACGCGCCACCAGGGTTGTCGGAGGCAGCGGTGAGGACGGCACGGTGTCGGTCATCGACACCGCCACGAACAGAGTCGTGACCTCGCAGCCCCTCGGATACGTCACCGATCTGGCCGTCAGCGAGGACGGCCGTCACCTGTACGGCACGAGCGGCGCGTCCGTTACCGTGATCGACACCGAATCCATGACCGGGACGGCGGAGGTCACCGTCGGACCTGTGTGGGACCTCACCCGCTCGAGCAGCGAGTTCACCGATGTCACCAGCAGTGTCGCTGTCAACGCGGACGGCACCCGGGCCTATGCCACGTACCACGTCAGCACGGTGGAGCGCGCCAGCGGCGGCGGCACCGGATCGTTCATCACCGACAACACCGGACGGCTCTGGCGTGTGACGGGCGGATACGAGGTCGTCGCGGTGATCGACGTCGACCCGTCCAGTACCACCTACGGGACCCAGCTCGCGACGGTCCGGCTGCCCGAGGGAGCACAAGACGTGGCGATCAGCGCGGACGGCGATCTGCTGTATGTCTCCGGCGCGGACGGCCGGACCGTCTCGGTGGTCGATGCCGCGACATACGCCGTCCTCGGGACCTTCGTGACCGACCCGGACGGCTCGACCTCCCGGTCGTACGGACCCTACCGATTCCTGCTCGTCGATCCCGACCCGGACACCGGCGGAACTCTGTACGTCACCGACTACGCCGACGCGCCGTGTATGCAGTCACCGGCGCACCGGGCGGCGCACCCGCCGCTGTGCTCACCTGACCGAACCGACACGCTGGATGACGCGAACGGCCCCCGATCCCTTGCGGAGCGGGGGTCGACTCGTCGGACGCGACCAGCGGTAGTCGAAACCGAATCCGTAGTCGTCCAGCGTAACCGCAGCACCAGTGCCCTCGCCGAAGCCTTCCGGGCAGTACTGGTCGTCATAGGACGGCACGGCGTACGCCACGGCGCGCGCCTCCTCGGTCGGCGGATCGGTCATCGAATGCAATACCGGACGTTCTGGTGACATGAGGTCCGTTTCGGTGCTTCGAAAAGTACTGTCTACCAGAGTATTTAATGCGTACAGCTGTCCTGGCCGCGCGTCCGCGCTGCGAGGTCGACGGCACGCACGGGATCCCGCCGACCTCGCCCAACTCGACGAAAACCGCCCCGAACCGGCCATTGAGGTCCGTCCAGGGGACCGTTTAACGTGGAGGGTACGGGGCCGTACCCCGTCGGGTGAGATTTGGCAGTCCGGGATACGACTCGCCGGAGGATGTAGTCAGTGGATGGATGGTATGGGGCACGCCATCGACGATCATTGACGGCATGGCGAACACGAGCGCCCGACCAGGCGACACCGTCCGAGGGTCATACTCGGCCAGATCTCGGGAGTACGTGGACCTCTTTGGCTCCGTGACTTCGACACACCCATCAGATCGGGCCCTGGTGAGCAGCTGGGCCGCCACCCTGACCGGTCCCGTGCTCGACGCCGGGTGTGGTCCGGGGCAGTGGACAGACTTCTTGGCCGAGTGCGGACTGGCTGCGAGCGGGATCGATCTTGTTCCTGAGTTCGTCGAACGAGCTCGTATGCAGTATCCAGACCTCTCGTTCGAAGCCGGCGGCTTCGAAGCATTGGACGCCGAGACGGAATCACTGGGTGGTGTTCTTTCCTGGTACTCGCTCATTCACCACAGTCCGCAGGACATCCAGACTCCGCTCGCCGAGTTCGCGCGCGTGATTCGGCCGGGCGGCGGGTTGTTGGTGGGCTTCTTCGAAGGAGCCACCGTGGGGACTTTCGACCACGCCGTAACCACTGCCTATCGATGGCCAGTGGCTGAACTCAGCCAGAAGCTGGTCACGGCCGGCTTCGAGGTGATCGAGACGCACACACGAACGGGGACCGGTCACAGGCCCACGGCGCAGTCACCGCACGCCGTTTCTCGTGATCGCGCCCGGGGTCCGCTCGGCGAGCACGCCCGAACGCAGCCGCCAGTCGCGCGCAACGGCCGCCGTCCGAGTTCGGCGGCTATTCAGGTGACGCGGCCGCCTCGGTGTGGGCGTTGAATACGAGTTCCCGAAGGCGTCCGTCGGGGTCTCGAAGTACCCGATGTAGGACCCGTCGCAATCATCGGTCGGACGAGGCACCGATCCACCTGCCGCAGCCGCGCAGTTATCGACCCGAGTTCTCTAGGTACGGCCTGCGATGCCCAACCGAGGCATGGTCCTCTTGGGAGGTCTCGATCTGACGAATTCCCAGTTCGGGGGCCGTTGCCTGGCCGGAAGGTCCTCAGTTGGCCAGCCGCTCGAGGATCGCTTGCAGTGCCGCGTCACCGCTCTCGCCGGCGAAGATGTTCTGCGCGTGGGCGGAGCCCGGCAGAAGGATCACCTCGTTGTCGACGCCTGGTGAGCCGTCGGCGAGCTGCTGCGACACGTGGGCGACGGGCTCGTCCTCGCTGGCGATGAACAGCTTGGGCTCCCCGCCGAGGCCGTCGACAACCCGGTTGGGGGAGAGCAGCACCAGCTGATCAGGGAGGTCGGGCTGCTGGGAGGCAAGTTGCAGGATCGCATCGGCGCCCGCACTTCCGCCCACCAGCGCGACGTCGGCGTGCCCGTCGTCCTGGAGCTTCGCGACGGCGGCCGCGATCGACTCCGGCGCGATGTCCTCGACGGCGACGACAGTGGCACCCTGGTCGGCGATTGCTGTGGCCTGATCCTCCCAGCTGGCGGCGTCGAAGACGGCACCGTGGGCCAGCACCACTCCGTACTCGCCGTCGCCCCACTGCAACGCGTCGCCGCCGCCGATCTCGATCTTGGTGCCGGCGGTGTCACCGCCCGTCGATGGTGGGTCGTCCTTGCCGGAGCAGCCCACCACGACGAGGGCGAGCACCACCGACAGCAGGACGAGGAAGGCCTTCATGCCTCAAACATAATTGCCGAGTAGCCCGCCCGGTGCCTCGATGACGGAACGTCTGTCGGAGCGTTTCTCTTGCCTGCTGCCCTCGGACCCTCACACACCGGCCGCTCCGCCGGGGACGCGGCGGGCAAGCGTGCCGGCTTCCTGGGCGGGTGTCCCCGCGGACCGCACCACTTAGTTCTGTGCGCGGAAGGAGTCTGTATCACGCAGAGAACGAAAACGGGTTGTGCCCCGACCCGTCACCTTTGAATACTGGCCTGACCGACCTCGAGGAGAGTGCTTGTCGTGATTCGTGCACGTGGGCTCGTCCAAACCTTCCATACCCGCCATGGGCGGGAGAAATCGGAAGTCCGCGCCGTCGACGGGGTGGATCTCGATGTCGCCGAGGGGGAGGTCGTCGGGTTCCTCGGACCCAACGGGGCGGGGAAGACCACGACGTTGCGGATGCTGACCACCCTGCTGCGGCCGACCGCAGGCGAGGCCACGGTCGCCGGATACGACGTGGTCCGCGAATCCACGCAGGTGCGGCGGAGCATCGGCTACGTCTCCCAGAGCGGTGGGGTCTTCAGCGGCGCCCGGGCGGGGGAGGAGGTGATGGATCACGGCATGCTCTACGGCCGCTCCCGGCGGGAGGTCGAAACCCGCGGCAGAGAGTTGTTTTCGCAATTGCAGCTGGACGGGCTGTGGGAACGGATGCCGAAGACGATGTCGGGTGGGCAGAAACGCCGACTCGACATTGTCATGGGCCTGATTCACGAGCCGAGCCTGATGTTCCTCGACGAGCCGACGACGGGCCTGGATCCTCAGGCGCGGGCGAACCTGTGGGAGCACATTTCCGAGCTGCGGACCCGCCGTGGTGCGACGGTCTTCCTCACCACCCATTACCTGGACGAGGCCGACACCCTCAGCGACCGGATCATCATCATCGACCGTGGTCGGATCGTTGCCTCGGACACCGCGGAGAACCTCAAGGCGCAGGTCGCCGGCGATCTCGTCGACCTCGAAATTGCCGACCTCGACATGGTGCCGCTGGTGAGAGACAAGCTGGGCACGATCGCCGAGGCGCCGCGGCACGGTCTGGCCGGTGTGGAGGTGGACGGCCATCATGTCCGTGGTCGGGTCCAGCGTGCCGGGCGCGCGATCCCGGGACTGCTGCGCGACCTCGACCGCACCGACGTGACCCTGGCTTCGATCGAGGTGCATCGGCCGACCCTCGACGACGTGTTCTTGACGTTGACCGGTCGGTCCCTGCGCGACGCCGACACCGCCGCCTCCGATGCCGCTACCGGGGACCCTGAATCCGAGTCCACCCCCACCCCCGCACTGACCACTCCAGGAGCAGGCCGATGACGTTCGTCCGTGAGAGTTTCATCGTCTTCCGGCGCCAGCTGCGGATGAATCTGCGCAACCCCGCCTGGGTGATCATCGGTCTGCTGCAGCCGGTGATGTACCTATTGCTGTTCGGGCCGTTGCTGACTCCGCTGGTGGGTCAGTTCGGGGTGGACAACGCGTACACGTTCTTCGTGCCGGGCATGCTGGTGCAGTTGGGGATCTTCGGTGCGTTCTTCGCCGGATTCAGCCTGATCGGGGAGTGGCGGGAGGGCGTTATCGAGGCGGAGCGGGTGACTCCGGCCAGTCGCACCGCGCTACTGGTCGGGCGACTGGGTCGGGACCTGCTCCAGTTGTTCGTGCAAGCGATCATCTTGGTGTTGCTCGGCTTCGTGATGGGTATGGAGGCGTCGTTGCGGGGCATCGTGTTCGGGGTGCTGCTCACGTTGCTGCTCGGCGGGGCCTGTGCGGCGGCGTCGAATGCATTCGCCTTGACCACCAAGAGCGAAGACGTGATGGCTCCGGTGATCAACATGGTGATGATGCCGGTGTTGCTATTGTCCGGAATTCTGTTGCCGATGACGATCGGTCCTGCCTGGTTGCAGACGGCCAGCGATTTCATGCCGATCCGCCATGTCGTCGACGCCGTGCGGGATTCGTTCATCGGTGACTTCGCGAACTCCGCGATTGTGTGGGGAACCGCGTGGGCGGTGGTGTTGTTCGTCGCCGCGGTGTGGTGGGGAACCCGTACCTTCCGCAAGGAAAACGCCTGACCGAGCGCACACGCACTGCTGGAAGTCGATGTGCGCGTGGGTTTGCCGACCGAGTCGAGATCCGCGTCTCCACCCGGGGAGAGACCCCACCGGCGCGAAACACGACCGACGCGGCCGGTGAGGCAATTGCGTTACCGCACGGGCACCCGCCCGCGTTACACAAGGAGGCAGGTGAGATCCTGCTCGCCGTCAGTGTTCTCCCATCTGCACAAGAGCGCTGGAGGGACCGCCCGCCGGCCCTCCGGTCAACGGGCGTAGCGCGGGTCGATCGGAGGCAGGGTGGTGGGGCCGAAGTTGTTCGCAATCGGCATCATCGCCGTGAACCAGGTGCGGGCCGGCTCGGTGCCTCCGAACAGGTTGCCGTCCCCGCACGAGCGCAGCGGGCTGGTGCAAATCTGTCCTGGAGTCGGTGAGTCCCCGAATACGTAGACGCTGCCGGCCAGGTTGTTGGTGTACCCGATGAAGGCCGACGACATGTGCGATTCGGTGGTCCCGGTCTTGCCGGACATCGGCAGCTTCCACCCCGCGGCGGCGGCCGCCGCCGACGCCGTGCCACCGGGCAGGTCGTCCTTGCTGAGCCCGTTGGACAGGGTGTCGGCCAGGCCGGGATCGATGACCTGCTCGCAGGCTTGCTGGGTGAGGGGGACCGGCCTGCCCTCGCGGTCGACGATGGAGTCGATCGGGGTCGGTGGGCACCACTTGCCGTGTGAGGCCAGGGTCGCGGCGACATTCGACAGTTCGAGCGGATTGATCCACACCGGGCCGAGGGTGAACGACCCCAGATTCTGGTCCTTCTGCATGTCGGCCAGGCTCTGGTCCCCGAACCCGGAGGTGCCCGGTTCGGTGTAGGACCGCATGCCGAGGCGCACTGCCATGTCCACCGTCGCATCCACCCCGGTGGCCTGGAGAAGCTTCACGAACGCGGTGTTCGGGGACTGGGCGAGGGCATCAGTGACCGACAGTGCCCGCGGATACGGGGCGGCGTTCTGTACGCAGTAGGTCGCCGCCGGGCACCCGGGGGCACCGCCGTCACCCATCCCGCGGGCGTCGAACCGTCCGGGCACGTCGAGGATCGCGTTGAGCCGCAACCCCTTCTCCATGGCTGCTGCGGTGGTGAAGACCTTGAATACCGATCCGGCGCCGTGCCCGGACAGTGAATAGGGCAACTCCTGCACCGTCTCCGCGGCGGCTGCGTCCAGGCCGTAGTTGCGGCTGCCCGCCATGGCCAGGACCCGGTGTTGGTCCTGCCCGGGCTGCACGACGTTCATCACGCTCGCGATGTCCGGGAGTTTCGGGTCGGCGTAGGTGGACACCGCCGCCTTCACCGATCCCTGCACGGCCGGATCGAGGGTGGTGCGGATCAGGTATCCGCCCTTTTCGAGTTGCTCCCGGGACAGCCCGGCGGTCTGGAGGTACTGCAACGCGTAGTCGCAGAAGAACCCGCGGTCGCCGGCGGCGATGCATCCGCGGGGCAGGTTGTTCGGTTTCGGGAGCACCCCGAGCGGCGTTTCCTTCAGGGCGCGGATCTCGGCGGCCCGATCCGGAACATTTACGACCAGGGTGTCGAGAACGACATTGCGGCGCTCGAACACCCCCTCGGGGTTGGTGTAGGGGTTGAGCGCGGAGCTGGACTGCACCATGCCCGCGAGCATCGCCGACTGCGCCAGGTTCAGGTCCTTGGCGTCGATGCCGAAGTACGTGCGGGCGGCGTCCTGCACCCCGAAGGAACCGTTGCCGAACGGCACCAGGTTCAGATACCGGGTGAGAATTTCCTCTTTGGAGAGTTCCTGATCGAGGGTCATCGCCATCCGGATCTCCCGGATCTTGCGGACCGGCGTGGTCTCGATCGCGGCACGGCGTTCGGCGTCGGTCTTGGCGACTACGTGCAACAAATAGTTCTTCACGTACTGCTGATTGATGGTCGAGGCACCCTGTTCGATCTGACCGCTGGTGGTGTTGGTGAAGAACGCCCGCATCGTGCCCTGCCAGTCCACCCCCTGATGTTCGCCGAACCGTCTGTCCTCGATGGAGAGAATCGCCAGTTTCATCTCGTTGGAGATCTGGTCGCTGGGAACCTCGAATCGGCGCTGGTCGTACAGCCAGGCGATCGGGTTCCCGGTGATGTCGGTCATGGTCGTCACAGCCGGCACCACTCCGTCGGCCAGTTCGGCTGAGGAATTACCGACGCTGTCGGCGGCACGGTTGGATGCGTACCCCAGCCCGGCGGCGACAGGGAACATCACCCCTGCCAGCATTACCCCCGCGGCCACGGTGGCGCCGGCGAGTTTGAGAACGGTCCTGGAATGCAATTACGGCACCTCATTCCGACGGGGCGCACCGGAACGAATCTACCGGTGCTGGAACGATAATCGGGCCACGCGGCACGGTCGGGGGAGAGGTGTGGCGCGCGTGCCCGTGGCGGTCACGAGAGGGTGGCTGTGGCGTCAGATCCGATGATGGGACGGTAGCCGGTGCCGGTCGGTCACACCCGCAGCACACACGTGCTGTTCCGCACGGGCATGGGGGACACGGCCGAGGTCGATGACGGTGCCCGGGCGCGGCCCGGCAGGGACAGCGGTGTACCGACGGCACCGCGCCCCGGCGTGCGGCGCCGCGCGAGCGCGTCGGCACCGGGCGCCGGGAGCGTCTCGTGCACATCGAGCGCCGCGGCAATGTGGCCGATCCGCAGGACCATCAGCTCGGCGGCGATCACCGCGAGCACGGTGAGCAGCGCCGTGCGCCGCCGCGAGGATTGCCGACCGCCACACACAGGGCTCAAGGTAACACCGATAGCGAGTTCCCTGACGGGTTCCGGGGTCAGAGCATCAAAGGCGGTGAACGGGTGGACGATCCGCCACCTCAAAGGGGTGGCGGATCAGCGACCACGCCGAACGGCCGGCCGAAACGTCACTGGAGCCTGCGTGCGTCGATACGCTGTGGCGGACCACGCCGTGGCAGAACGGTCAGGAATCGAGAAGCGCCAGCCCTCGCGCGCACATAGCGTGGTTGCCATCGCCGACGAGGCGGTCGCCGATGACCGCCGTAGCCCGAGGAGACGAACATGAGCCCCACGATCCGCAGCCTGGTGATCCCCGTGTCCGACCTGGACGCCGCCAAGGCGGTCTACACCGCGCTGCTCGGCGCACCTCACACCGACGAGTCCTACTACGTCGGGTATAACGTGGACGGCTTCGAGGTCGCCCTGAATCCAGGTGACGAGACCGCCGGACCGGTTGCCTTCGCCGACGTCGAGGATCTCGACGCGACACGCGAAACTCTGCTTGCCGCCGGCGCAACCGAGCGCAACGCGCCACGTCAAGTCGCACCCGAGACGCGGATTTGCGTGCTCGCCGATGCCGACGGCAACCCGATCGGGCTGCGCGGCCGATAGACGCCGGCGTTGCCGGGCGCGAGCGGCGGCGCGGTCTCCGGTGGCTAGTTCGTCGAGGAGATCGAGGTGGTGGTGCTGTGACGCCGAGCAAACACGCAGAATGTTGAGCGTTCTACGCTCAATTCTTCGCCTTGACCTCGATTTCTACCGGGGGGAAAATTGAGTCGATAACACTCGAGTTCGGTGGGTGTGATGCCGAGCGAATCGGCCGAAGCGCCACACCCGCCCGGTGTGGTGCTGGAGGCGGTCATGGCTCGCGCGGTGGGTATCGATTTGGGGACCACGAACTCGGTGGTGTGTGTACTGGAGGGCGGCGACCCGGTGGTGGTCGCCAACTCGGAGGGTGCGCGCACGACACCGTCGGTGGTGGCGTTCGCGAAGAACGGTGAGGTGCTGGTCGGCCAGCCCGCCAAGAACCAAGCGGTGACGAACGTCGACCGGACAGTGCGCTCGGTGAAGCGGGAGATCGGCACCGACTGGCATGTGGCGATCGACGACAAGAAATACAGCGCGCAGGAGATCAGTGCCCGGGTGCTGATGAAACTGAAGAGGGACGCGGAATCGTATCTGGGCGAGGACATCACGGACGCCGT
>NZ_LTCZ01000211.1:0-9294 GCF_001583455.1 Rhodococcus sp. LB1
CGATCCGTACGAGCGGATCGTCGTGGCCAACGCCCAGCAGCTGCTGATCGTCGTGGCGCTCGCCGACCCGCCGCCCCGGACGGGATTCGTCGAACGTGCACTGGTCGCCGCATATGCGGGCGGGTTGAGTCCCATCGTGTGCCTGACGAAGAGCGATCTCGAGCCGCCCGAGGAGTTCGCGAGCGCGTTCGCCGACCTCGACGTCCCCGTCGTCGTGGCCGGTCGCGACGATCCGGTCGACGAGGTCCTGTCGATGCTGTCGGGCCGGCTCACCGCGCTGATCGGCCACTCGGGGGTCGGGAAGTCGACTCTCGTCAACCGCCTCGTGCCCGACGCCGACCGGGCCGTGGGTGTGGTCTCCGGCGTCGGCAAGGGCCGGCACACGTCCACGCAATCGGTGGCGCTGCCGCTCCCGACGGGCGGTTGGGCGATCGACACCCCCGGCATCCGGTCGTTCGGGCTGGCCCACATCTCCCCGGAGAACGTGGTGGCCGCGTTCTCCGATCTGGCCGCGGCCATCGAGGACTGCCCGAGGGGATGTACCCACCTCGGGCCGCCCGCGGACCCGGAATGCGCCCTCGACCGGCTGGAGGGCAAGGCCGCCAAACGCGTCGACGCGGTCCGTCACCTCCTCACGGCCATCGCGTCCAACGAAGCCTGGTGAGGGACGAACCGCGTCTGTAGCGGAACTTTCTAGCGGGACAGCAGCGCGCGAAGACCGCGGCGCTTGCGGGTGCGCTTGATCGCGGTACTCAAACCCTGACGGCGACCGGTCACGGGATCGATTGTCGCCGTGGTGTTTCCACCGAACTTGCGCTCCGACGCCGTCTCCGGCGCGTCGTCCGCGGTCGCCTTGAGGTACTTGTTCGGCAACGACAGCTTGGCGATGGTGCGCCACGACTTCGCGTACTGCACGAGGAAGGGCCCGGTCGTGTACGGCAGGTCGTACTTGTCGCACAGTTCCCGCACACGCACGGCGATCTCCGAGTAGCGATTGCTGGGCAGGTCGGGGAACAGGTGGTGCTCGATCTGGTAGCTGAGGTTGCCGGACATGAAGTCCATCAGCTTGCCGCCCTCGATGTTCGCGCTACCGAGCATCTGCCGCAGGTACCACTGGGCCGGCGTTTCCTTGTCGATGTCCGCCTTGGTGAACTTCTCGGCGCCGTCCGGGAAGTGCCCGCAGAAGATGATCGCGTTGGTCCACACGTTGCGGATCATGTTCGCGGCGATGTTGGCGGTGAGCGTGCTCTTCCACGCGGGGCCCGTGACCGCGGGGTGGACGACATAGTCCTTGAGGATCTGCTTGCCGACCTTCTCGCCGACCTCGCGGAGCTTGCGCTGGGTCTCCTCGCTCGGCACGCGCCCCTTGGCTACCTTGCCGAGTTCGAGATGCTGTGCCGCGATCCCGTACTCGAAGAACAGCGCGAGCAGCGTGTTGTACAGGAGATTGCCGGTGTTGAACGGCTTCCACCGCTGGTCACGCGTGACGCGCAGCAGTCCGTATCCCACGTCGTCGTCCATGCCGAGGACGTTGGTGTACTTGTGGTGAATGTAGTTGTGCGTCTGCTTCCAGTGAGCGGACGGTCCCGTCACGTCCCACTCCCACGAGGTGGAGTGGATCTCGGGATCGTTCATCCAGTCCCACTGGCCGTGCATGACGTTGTGGCCGAGTTCCATGTTCTCGATGATCTTCGAGAGGGACAGCATGGCTGTGCCCGCCAGCCAGGCGGGACGCCGCTTGCTCGCGAAGAGGACGGCTCGGCCACCGATTTCGAGGGAACGCTGCAGTCTGATCGTGTTTCGCACGTACCGCGCGTCACGCTCCCCGCGGGACTCTTCGATATCGCGCCGGATCGCATCGAGCTCGCGTCCGAGCGACTCGATGTCGGCTTCGGTGAGATGTGCGTATTCCTTGACGTCTGCAATCGCCATGGGGGACCTCCTCCTGGCTGGGTCGACAGTTCACACCCGAAAGGCGCTGACTCGACCTACCGTACCGTAAGTTACGACACCGTAGGTTACCTGAGTGTAGGTGTGAGTGAAATCACCGTCGGCGTCGAGGAATCTTGGCCTCCGCGCGAGCGCGCAACGCCGACAGCAGACCCCGCCGCTGCCCCGTGACGGGATCCGTGCGCAACGTCTCGACCATGGCGGCACCCGCATCACGGGCGTCGCGGAACTTCCGTTCGGAGGACGTCTCCGGGGCGTCGTCCGCCGTCGCCCGCAGGAACCGGTCGGGCAGGGCGAGCTTGTGGATCGTGCGCAGAGCCAGCAGGTACTGCTTGGCGAGCGAACCCGTGGTGTACGGCAGGTCGTACTTCTCGCACAGCGCCCGCACCTTCACGGCGATCTCGGGGTACCGGTTGCTCGGCAGGTCCGGGAACAGGTGATGCTCGATCTGGTAGCTGAGATTGCCGCTCATGAAACCCATGACCTTGCCGGAATCGAAATTGGCGCTGCCGAGCATCTGCCGGAGATACCACTCGTGCCGGGTCTCGTTCTCGTACTCGTCCACCGTGAACTTCTCGGCACCGTCCGGGAAGTGCCCGCAGAAGATCACCACATAGGCCCACAGATTCCGCACGAGATTGGCGGTGGCGTTGGCCGTCAGCGTCGACTTCCACGCCGGCCCCGCGAGCACCGGGAACAGAAGGAAGTCCTTGCCGACCTGACGGAAGATCTTGCGACCGAAATCCTTGTTGGCCTGGGAATTGAGCTGACCCTTCTCCGCGCCCTCGAGCTCGGCCGCGAAGGTGAGGTCGTGGAGCGCGATCCCCCACTCGAACGTGGCGGCCAGGATGATGTTGGCGAACGGCTGCAGCAGATTGATCGGCCGCCACTCCTCGTCGCGGGTCATCCGGAGGATGCCGAACCCCACATCGGAATCCATTCCCACGATGTTGGTGAACGTGTGGTGGGAGTAGTTGTGCGCCCGCTTCCAATGCTCCGAGGGGCCCGTCTGATCCCACTCCCACGACATGGAGTGGATCTCCGGATCGTTCATCCAGTCCCACTGGCCGTGCATCACATTGTGGCCGAGTTCCATGTTCTCGATGATCTTCGAGAGGGACAGCATCGCGGTGCCCGCGAGCCAGGCCGGGCGATAGCGGCTTCCGAACAACGCAACCCGGCCACCGAGCTCCAACAGCCGTTGCGCCCTGATGGCCCGGCGGATGTAGCGGGCGTCGCGAACGCCCCGCGAATCCTCCACGTCGAGCCGGATCGCATCCAACTCACGCCCGAGCGATTCGATGTCCGCTTCGGTCAGATGCGCGAACTCTTTGATGTCGGTGATCGCCACCGTGCTCCTCCGTCTGGTGAGAGTCCGAGAATAGCGGAGTCAGGTGAACAACACGCCCACGCTTACGCGTCGAGCGTGCAGTCCCCTGCCGCCGCGGAGATACAAGTCTGGACTCGGTCACCTTCGGCGTGCTGCTTACCGGACCTCAGGTCGATGGCGTGCCCGGCGAGAATCGGCACGACACAGGTCTGGCAGATACCCATCCGGCAGCCGAACGGCATCAGTGCCCCGACCTGCTCACCCGCCTCGAGAAGAGTGGTGGCACCGTCGATCGTCACGGTCTTGTCGGCCTTGGCGAACGTGACGGTCCCGCCCTCGCCGGACGTGTCCGCGCGGGAGACGGCGAACCGCTCGAGGTGCAACTTGTCCTCGATGCCCTCGTCACGCCACAGCGTCTCGATCTCGTCGAGCATCGGCAGCGGCCCGCACGCCCACGTCTGCCGTTCGCGCCAGTCGGGACACACGTCGTCGAGCGAGGACAACGCGAACTTGCCCTGGCTGCGGGTGAGCTGGATCTTGCACCGGAAGTCGTCGTGCTCCTCGTGGAGCCGGGTGAGTTCGTCGGCGAACATCACGTCGGCGTCGGTGGGGGCGGAGTGGACGTGGAAGACGTCGGGAAGCTGACCGCGCCGGTTCATCGTGCGCAGCATCGCCATGACGGGAGTGATGCCGCTGCCCGCGGTGAGGAACAGGATCCGCTGCGGCGGCGGGTCGGGCAGCGCGAAGTTGCCCGTGGGGGTCGCGAGCCGCACGATCGTTCCCGAGGGCACACCGTTGACGAGGTGACTCGACAGGAACCCCTCGGGCATCGCCTTGACGGCGATGGAGATGAGCTTGTCGTCCCAGTTCGGCGGCGAGGTGAGGGAGTACGAGCGCCAGTGCCAGCGTCCGTCGATGTGCAGACCGATGCCGATGTACTGGCCGGGCTCGTAGTCGAAGTCGAATCCCCAGCCCGGCTTGATGACGATCGTGGCCGAGTCCGCGGTCTCCGCGCGCACCTCCACGATCTGTCCGCGCAGTTCGCGAGCCGACCACAGTGGGTTGGCAAGATGTAGGTAGTCGTCGGGCAGCAACGGCGTCGTGAGCCGTGCCGCCGCACCCCGCAACCAATTGAGCTTGGACCGCTTGGCGGGCACAACCGCTGCTGCGGGCGCCTCGATCCAATCCTTCAGACCCATCCGACCTCCACCTTTTCCGTCATGACCTACGCTACCGTAGGTTATCAAGTTACGGTACCGTAGGTTACCCCGAGGTAAGAGGACGCACCGGTCAGAGTAGTTCGAGGAGGAACGGAAGCTCCTGAGTGGCGTACCACGCCAGGACATGATCCTCCGCGTCACCGAGAACGAACTCGGCGTCGGGGTCCCCCAGATCCGCCTCGTCGATCGCCGACACGGCCCGTTCGATGTCCGGCTCCGCCTCCGCGAGATCCACGTGCACCGACGCGACCGTGCCGATCGTCACGGGGCCGGGCAGCCGGACCACGGCGTCGTCGAGGTCCGGCCGCGGCGTCACGTCGTCCACGTCCGCGGCGACCACGGCGCGACGGAAGCGAACCCCGTCGCTCCCGCTCTCCCCCACCCGGCCCGCGATCAGTCGCAGCGAGGCCCGGGCGGCCTCGGCCATCGCGACCTCGGCCAGTTCTTCGTCGTCGCCCGACGAGTACGCCTCGCGGAGGGTGGGAGTGACGGCGAAGGCGGTCCGGCTCATCGGATCGAACTCCCGGTCGGCGACGAGCCGCTGGAGGATCTCGATCGTCGCGGGAACGTACACCCTCGTCATGCGTCACCCGTCATTCGCACCGCGGACTTCTCACCGGCTGGCATCCAACAACTCCTCGAGAGATTCGTACAGCAGCGCCGCCACCACGTCCACGTCGGCCATGGCGTCACGGTCTGCATTCAAACCGTAGTAGACGTTGCCGTCGTAGGACGTCAGGCCGATGCTCAGAGTCTGGTTTTTCAGCAGCGGCGACACCGGATACATCTCGAGCATCCGCGCACCGCCGACGTACAGCGGCAGCTGCGGTCCCGGCGCGTTGGTGATCATCAGGTTGAACATCCGCTGCGAGAAGCTGCTGGCGACACGGGCACTCATCGCGTGCAGCGTGGCGGGCGCGAATCCCGACAAACGCACGAGGGTCTCCGCGGTGACCCGCTGGCTCTGCTTGGCGTGCGCCTCCATGGCGTGCGCCACGTGCGACAGCCGCACCACGGCATTCGGTTCCCCGACCGGCAGGTCGATGAGGAACGACGACACCATGCTCCGCGGATCCGCCCACTCGCCGCGGCGTGACGCCTCGTCGTCGGCCTCGGGATCCGTCGCGTACACGGACATCGGGACCATGGCCCGGACCGTGGTCGACTCGGCCACCGGCTCGCCGCGGGAGAGCAGCCAGTACCGCATCGCACCCGACACGACGGCGAGGATGACGTCGTTGACCTCGCACCCGTACTGCGCGCGGATCTTCCGGTAGTCACCGAGTTCGGTCTTGACCACCGCGAAGCGCCGATTGCGTGAAATGGTCGCGTTCAGCGGACTCGTGGGCGCCACCTGCGTGGCGGTGCGCACGACGGCGGCGACCTTACCGACGGCGCGCACGGTCTCACCGAGCGCAGACGCCATGTCACCCAACGTCATCCGCAGCGCCGCCAGCCCTTCGCCCGGCCGCGCCACCATCTCCGCCAGCGCCCCGGCGATGAGAGTGGACTCGCTGGGGGCTGGGCTCGGCATCCACAGTTCCTCGGCCATGGGCCGCCGGGTCTTCGCCGGGTCCAGAATCACCTGACCGATCTCGAGCGCCGTCTCACCGTCGACCAGCGAGGAATGGGACTTCGTGAAGATGGCGAAGCGATTGTTCGACAACCCCTCCACCAGGTACATCTCCCACAGCGGTCGCGTGTTGTCGAGCGGCCGGGACGTGAGCCGTGCGACCAGATCGTGCAACTGGGCATCCGATCCGGGCTTCGGCAGCGCCGACCGCCGGACGTGGTACTCGATGTCGAAGTCCTGGTCGTCCACCCAGACCGGCCGCGACAGACCCAGCGCGACCTCCCGCACCTTCTGCCGGTAACGGGGTACCAGGCTCAGACGTTCCTCGACGAGGCTCAGTAATTCCTCGTAGGACAACCCGTTTCGCGGCTTGCGGAAGATCGCGAGCGAACCCACGTGCATCGGCGTACTGCTCGCCTCGAGAAAATAGAACGACGCGTCCTGCGTAGTCAGTCTCGTCACCATGTCGGCGCCTGTCCCCCTTGCATCCCGTCTCGATCGACCTCGAGAAGTATCGCTATCTCGTCCGCGGTGGCGCCGCCGTCGACGTGGTGGATACCCACCATCCCGACGGCAACCGCACCCCGGACATTGGCCGACAGGTCGTCGACGAAGATACAGTCCCCCGGGGCCAGACCGAGCGCGTCGGCCGTCAGCCGGTAGATCCGCGGATCAGGTTTGGCGACACCGACATCCCCGGACAGCACGACCTGATCGACCAGCCGGCCGTCACCGAGTTCCCGCAGCCACTGCGCGCCGGGACCACCGGGATCGTTACTGAGGATCGCGGTCCGCACCCCACGACTCCGGGCACCGGCGAGGACGGACGACAGGCCGTCCATGTCCGAACCGGGACCCGCGAGAACGCCTCCGAAGTCCAATATCAATCCCCGCACGTCCCCACCCTAGGGTCCGCTCCCCGGTTCGGCGACACGACGACGGGATCCGTGCGAGTATGACCGCTACGACGGCCGTCTCATGCCGAAACCGGGGGGTAAGAAATGAGTGAGTCCTACACGTTCCTGTCACGGGTGCCGCGCTTCGAGCCGGCAGCCGGTGACGTTCCCGCACCGCCTCTGCCGGGGCGTTCGGCGGCGCCGTCGGGCGGGCGTCACGCGTCCGGGCGCGGCAGGCACCGCTCGTCGCCCCACTCGGGGGCGTCGCCACGCACCGCCACGACGCAGACGGGAACGCTGCCTCTTCCCTCGCCGGACGTCCAGCGGTTCACGGAGCAGGCGTTCCGGCTCGTCCTCGAAGTGCTGGATCGGCGCCGCAATGTACGGCAATTGCGGCCGCTGGTGACGCCGTCGCTCGTCGACGTCGTGCGCACGCTCGCGCTGTCGGAGTCGCCCGCCCGGCGACTCGGTGTCGCGACGCTCGTCCGCGTGCACCTGCGCGCGGTGGAGCCGTGCGCGTTCGAGGCCTTCGGCACCTACGGCCGGGGACCGCGGATCTTCGTGATCGCAGCCCGTGTCGAACAGCAGTCCGACACGGGCTGGACCGTCACCTCGCTGGTGATCGGCTGATCGTCTTCTTCTGCGGTCAGCGCTTGCGCTTGGTCCGCGGGGCCTTCTTGCCCTTGGACTGCGACCGCGCGGCCTCACGCCGCTGACGACGGGTTCCGGCGTCGGCGGCATCGTCCGATTCGGCGGCTCCGCGGCGGCTGAGCTGGGCGTTGCCGTCCTCGGCAGGCCCGGAGTACGTGAGCCCGCGGGGCTCGCCGTCGTCCAGTCCCTTCGCGCGGAGGGCGGACGGTGCCGCCGTGCCCTGCGCCTGCTGCGCCGCCTCCTGGGTGGGCAGTGGCCGCGGGGCTGCCGGCGCGGGCGAGGCCGACGCCGTCGCCGCTGCGGAAGCCGCGGTGACGCTGACGCCCGGGGCCTGTGCCGCCTGCGGGGCGGCCGCCTCGACCTGAAGGTTGAACAGGAATCCGACCGACTCCTCCTTCAGACCCTCGAGCATGCCGCCGAACATGTCGAAACCTTCGCGCTGGTACTCGACGAGCGGATCACGCTGGGCCATCGCCCGCAGGCCGATGCCCTCCTTGAGGTAGTCCATCTCGTAGAGGTGTTCGCGCCACTTGCGGTCGAGCACGCTCAGCAGGACGCGACGCTCCAGTTCGCGCATCGATCCCTCGCCGGCGACGCCGTCGATCTCGGCCTCGCGCCGGGCGTAGGCGTCGTGCGCGTCCTTCAGCAGGGTCTCGCGCAGCTCGTCGGCGGTGATGTCGTTGGTCTCACCGTCGTCGCCGTCGCCGACCAGTTCCTTGTAGTCGAGGCCGACCGGGTACAGCGTCTTGAGGGCCGTCCACAGTTGTTCGAGATCCCAGTCCTCGACGTATCCCTCTGCGGTGGCGCCGTCGACGTAGGCGGTGACCACGTCGGTGATCATCTTCTCGACCTGGCCCTCCATGTCCTTGCCTTCGAGGATCTGGCGGCGTTCGTTGTAGATGACCGTGCGCTGCTGGTTCATCACCTCGTCGTACTTGAGGACGTTCTTGCGGATCTCGAAGTTCTGCTGCTCGACCTGCGTCTGAGCGCTCTTGATGGCCTTCGAGACCATCTTCGCCTCGATGGGAACGTCGTCGGGCAGGTTGAGCCGGGTCATGATCGACTCGAGTGCCGCGCCGTTGAACCGTCGCATCAACTCGTCGCCGAGCGACAGGTAGAAGCGCGACTCACCCGGATCCCCCTGACGGCCGGAGCGGCCGCGCAACTGGTTGTCGATACGCCGGGACTCGTGCCGCTCGGTGCCGAGGACGTACAGTCCGCCCGCCTCACGAACCTTGTCCGCGTCGGCCTTCACCTCGGCCTTGACCTGGTCGAGGACGTCGTCCCACGCCGCCTCGTAGTCGTCGGGCGTGTGGACGGGGTCGAGTCCCTGCTTGCGGAGCGCGATGTCCGCGATGATGTCGGGGTTGCCGCCGAGCACGACGTCGGTGCCACGACCGGCCATGTTGGTCGCCACGGTGACGGCGCCCGACCTGCCGGCCTCGGCGATGATCTGGGCTTCCTGCTCGTGGAACTTCGCGTTCAGCACGTTGTGCGCCACGCCGCGCTTGGTGAACTGCTTCGACAGGTACTCGGACCGCTCGACGCTGGTGGTACCGATCAGAACGGGCTGGCCCTTCTCGTGCCGCTCCACCACGTCGTCGACAACGGCGACCTGATCTACAAGACCGAGGAAGCCAAATTCGACGCCGTCGTCGACGACGTGGTGGAGCG
>NZ_LTCZ01000212.1:0-8001 GCF_001583455.1 Rhodococcus sp. LB1
GCTGCGCAGCACCGGCCCTTCCGTCACGGGGAATCTCAGCTCGAGGCAGAAGCCCGGGCACCGCCCAGGTCACCCACCGATTCGTCGGGCTTGCCGTCGACGTGATCGACGTGCTGCGGCGCGACGAGCAGGCAGAGAATGCTGACCGCGCACATTCCGATCAGGAGCCCGATCACCGGCCACACGCTGCCGGTGGCCTGGTACATGAGCGTGGACACCAACGGCGACAGTCCACCGAAGATCGCGCCCGCGCCCTGGTAGGCGAGGGAAATGCTGGTGTATCTCGCCTGCGGCCGGAACATCTGCGACAGCACCGCCGCGATCGGGCCGTAGGTCGCGGCCAGGACGAGCCGCATGACGGCGAAGGTCAGGAAGATCAGGACCACCGAACCGGATGTCAGGACCAGGAACTGTGGTGCCGCGAGCACCGCGACGGCCAGCAGCCCGTAGATCACCACGCGGATCCGGCCGACCTTGTCACCGAGCCACGCCACTCCGAGAGTGGCGATCAGCTCCACCACCGCGGCGACGCTGAGCGCGTTGAGGACGAGTGTTTCGGACAGCCCGACGTCCGGGTCGGTGGCGTACGCCGTGATGAACGTCGTCACCAGGTAGTAGCCACCCACCGCGACGGGCAGGATGCCCATGCCGAGCAGGATCGGGCGCCAGTTGGTGACGATGGCGTACTTCAGCGGCAGCGCTTCGGGTTCGGTCGCCGTCTGCACCTCGGATTCGAAGACGGGGGATTCCTCCACCTTCAGTCGCACCAGCAGACCCACGCCGATCAGCAACGCCGAGCACAGGAACGGCAGCCGCCAGGCCCAGTCCCGCAGGGCGTCGTCGCCGAAGGTCGAGAGGACACTGAAGAACCCGGTGGCGAGCAGCGCGCCGGCGGGATTACCCAGCTGTGCGAATCCACCGTAGAACGTCTTCTTGTCCTCGGGCGCGTGTTCGACGGCCATCAACACGGCGCCACCCCATTCGCCGCCCACCGCGAAGCCCTGCACGAACCGCAGCATCACCAGCAGCAGCGGCGCCCAGAATCCGATCTGCGCGTACGTCGGCAGCGCACCGATCAGGAACGTGCCCGCGCCCATCAGGGTGAGCGTCACGACGAGTGCCGTCCGCCTGCCGATCCGGTCGCCGACGTGTCCGAACACGATGCCACCGAGTGGGCGGGCGAAGAAGCCCACCGCGTAGGTGGCGAACGCCGCGGCGATGCCGGTCAGACGGTCGGTGTCGGACGGGAAGAAGATCTCACCGAACACCAGGGCCGCCGCCGTGGCGTACACGTAGAAGTCGTACCACTCGATGGTGGTGCCGACGAAGGCCGCGAAACCCGCCTTGCGGGCCTTCGCGATCTGAGTGTCGTGACTCATGACTGATCCTCGGTGGTTGCAGTGGTCGAGAATAGGTCGCTGCGGGTGGAATGCGCCAATTCGCCGTCGATCCAGGTTTCACGGACCTCGATGTCGGCGATGGTGTGCGGGTCGACGGTGAGAGGGTCGGCGCCGAGGACCACGAAATCGGCGCGCTTTCCGGGGGAGATGCTGCCCAGTTCGGATTCCCGTCCGAGGGCGCGGGCCCCGTTCAGTGTGTGCGCGGTGAGGGCCTGGGCGGCGGTCAGTCGCAACGCGTTCGAGCCGAGTTGATGCCCCTGCCGGGTGATGCGGGTGACGGCGGCCTGGATGGCCTCGAGCGGTTTGGGCTCGGCGACCGGCGCGTCGGAACTGATCGTGACCGGCACGTCGGCCTCGACGAATTCGCCCAGGGGATTGAAACGCTCACCCGGGGTGCCGATCGCCGCGGTCACGCCCTCGCCCCAGTTGTAGTAGTGCTGCGGCTGGTTGACGGGATACACGCCGAGTGCGTGCATCCGCGTGATCTGCTCGGGGGTCGGCAACCCGCAGTGCTCGATGCGGTGACGGGCATCGGCGTCGGGATGCGCCTTCTGCGCGGCCTCGATCGCGTCGAGGACCATGTCGATCGCGGTCGGCGACTGCGCATGCGTCGCAGTCTGCAGGCCGACGGCGTGTGCCTTCGCGATCAGCGCCGCATAGTCGGCGGGCTCGTGATAGAGCTGCCCGGTCCGGCACGGGTCGCCCACGTACCCATCAGGGAAGTAGGCGGTCCAACCGCCGAGAGTGCCGTCGGCGTAGAACTTGATCCCGCCGAACGCGAGGCGTGAGTTGCCGAACGCACCGTGCAATCCGGTGTCGAGCGCGTGATCGAGCAGGTGGCTGAGCAGGTACATGCTCACCCGGGTCTCGAGCCGGCCCTGCTCCGCCAGGCGCAGGTACATGTCGAACTCGCGCCGCGTCACCTGGCAGTCGCCGATCGTGGTGACGCCGCCCTCGAGGAACTTCTCCTGCGCCACGGAAAGCTGCCGCAGATGCTCCTCGGGTTCGTCCTCGAGGTGGAAGTTCGGGCCGTGATGACCGACCTTGACGCCGTTCACACCGGTGAGGATGTTGCAGGCGGCATCGGACAGTTCGCCGGTCAGTTCGCCGTCCGCGTCGCGGAAGAACTCGCCGCCGGGCGGATTCGGGGTGTCGCGGGTGACGCCGTGGAATTCGAGGGTGAACGTGTTGACGACGCCGCCGTGGCCGCTGGCGTTCATCAGGTACACCTCGCGGTCGGTACCGACCTGATCGAGTTCCTCCTTCGTGGGATGACGGCCCTCGACGAGGTTGCGGTGCTCGTAGCCGTACCCGCGGACCGGGATCCCGGCAGGCTGGTTCCGGGCCGCCTCCTGCAGCAGCGCAACGATCTCGGGAATGGTGCGCGCCTTCTCGGGACCGCAGTCCACCCAGCTGAGCATCTGGCCGTACATCAGGGGGTGGGCGTGCGGATCGACGAACCCGGGTACGACGGTCGCCCCGGCGAGATCGATGACGTCCGTGGTCCGGGTGCCGATCCTCCGCGCTTCCTCACGACATTCCGCAACGGTGCCGACGGCGGCGAACCGATTGCCGAAGACGAGGAAGGCCTCGGCGCCCTCGGTCTCTGCGTCCACGCTGCGGAGCGTGCCACCGGTGAAGACTGTGGCGGTGGCGTCGAGGGGGGACGCCTCGTGGTGAAACAGCTTGCGCATGGAGATCCTTCGAGATGGTGGTGTGGGTCACGTCCGGCTGGGAGGGAAAATTACGCCCTGACCAGCTGCTGCGCAATACATCAAAGTTCCGGACCGAGCGGTCTACGGCGAATATGTTCAGCACGCCGAGCTAATTCGCACCGATTCGCAGAATCTGGTGATGTGTGCGATTCTTCTTCTCCGTCAAGAGTGCAGAAAGAAATCGAGAAATCTCGGGGCATCATGAGTATCGAACTGGATTCCAAGCTCATCGCGGCGTTGCAGTCGAATGGTCGCGCGACCTATCGGGAGCTCGCCGCGACCGTGGGCGCACCCCGCGCCGCGGTGTCCACGCGCGTGCAGACGCTGCTCGACACCGGCACGGTGAGCGTCGTTGCCGTCGCCCATCCCGAGTTGCTGGGCCTCAAGGCGATGGCTCACGTGTCCGTCGCCGTGTCGGGGCCGGTGGGTCCCGTGGCCGAGGCGCTCTGCGCGACGGAGGCGGCCGTCTACATTTCCGCCGTGAGCGGGCAGTACAACATCATCGCCGAACTGCGCGTCCCCAGCCAGCAGGACCTCTACGACGCCATCGCCGCGATCCGTGCGGAACCCGGCGTCCGCACAGTCAACACGCTGTACTACGCCGATGTCATCAAGGGAATCTTCATGCCCAAGAGCGCATTACGGGCCGATGTTCGACTGGACGCGAAAGACGTCGCGCTCATCGAGTTGCTGGAGAGGAACGGGCGGATGCCGTTTCTGGAACTGGCCGAACGCACCGGGCTCTCGCCCAGTGCGGCGCGGAATCGAGTGAACCATCTGATCGACAGCACCGCGTTGCGCGTCGGAGCTGTCGTGAAGCGCCGCGGCGGCGGCAGAACCCTCGCCATGGGCATCGGCGTCAGCCTCGGATCGCGGGACCGGGAGGCGTGCGCGCAGATCGAGGCCCTGCCGGGTATCGAGTTCCTGGCGCGGACACTCGGCAGATTCGACCTGATCGGCACGGTCGCCGCTGATTCGTCGGGTGACCTCTACTCCCTCGCCGAGCACATCCGGACGATCGACGGTGTGATGGCCTTGGAGACCTGGACGCACCTCGAGGTGTTCAAGGAGCACTACGCCCGCAGCCTCGACGTCCGCGGATAGGAGCGTCCCGGAAGTGAGCCACGTCGACCGGGCAACTGTGAGACGATCGGCCGATGCGCCTCGGGTTGCACGCACTCGGGATCGGTACCGGCGCTCGTCGCGCGGTGATCGACTCGGTCGCGGTTGCCGCCGAGAACAGCGGATTCGCCACGCTGTGGGCCGGAGAGCACGTCGTGATGGTGGACCGGTCGGAGTCGCGGTATCCCTACGCGGACGACGGCCGGATCGCGGTCCCCGCCGTCGCGGATTGGCTCGACCCGATGATCGGGCTGAGCTTCGCCGCCGCTGCCACCCACACGATCGGCGTCGCCACCGGTGTGTTGCTGCTGCCCGAACACAATCCCGTCCTCATGGCCAAGCAGGCGGCCACGTTGGATCTGATGAGTGGTGGCCGGCTGACGCTCGGCGTCGGCATCGGCTGGTCCAGGGAAGAATTCGCTGCGCTCGGCATTCCGTTCGAGGGCCGTGGCGAGCGCGCCGCCGAATACGTCGCGGCGATGCGCACGCTGTGGCGTGACGACATCGCGACGTTCGAGGGTGAGTTCGTCCGTGTCGACTCGGTGCGGGTCAATCCGAAACCCGTGCGCGATCGCCGGATTCCGGTCGTGCTCGGGGGCAACAGCGACGCCGCGCTCCGCCGGGTCGCGGCGTGGGGCGACGGCTGGTACGGGTTCAACCTGGACGGCGTCGACGCCGTCACTGAACGGATCCGGACGATCCACGCACTGTGCCGGGACGCGGGGCGCGACGTCGCGGAGTTGCGTCTCGCCGTCGCCCTGCGGGAAGTGGACCCCTCCGACGTCGAGGCGCTGGCCGATGCGGGAGTCGACGAACTCGTCCTCGTCGAGTCGCCACCCGACGAACCCGTTGCGGCCGCCGACTGGGTGGCGTCACTCGCGCGCCGATGGATGCCCGCTGTCGGCTGACCGTTCAGTTGCAGGCTTGACCGGCCTGTCCTGGGCCTTTGGAGTGAACACTTCCTGCAAGGTGCCGAGTTGTCCACAACGTACACTTCATGCACAGCCCAATTCGTTCGCCCACTTCGAGCGAATCTTCCTGGAATCCGGGGCGGGGACAGCGGTGCGAGAGGCGCGGGTGGTGTGGCGGGATCGGTTGGCGCGGTTCTCCGGTGGCGTGGATCGAGCGTTATCTGAGTTCCTAGCGCAGGTCAAGCCACATGGCGGCTCGTAGGCTTGGTCTTGGCGGGCTGGGCTGTTGGAGCGCATCGCGACTCCTGGGACTCCTGGGACTCCTGGCCCGCCGCCTGCTTGCGGCGCTCACGCATCCGCTGGTATCGGACGTTGTCGCGCCGCCGCGGGTCGATCTTGTAGCGCGCCGTGACGATCGCCCGGCCCTCGGCCTCGGTGATCGGCGTGCCGTCGACGTCCCGCAAGGCGTACGGCTGGCCGGCACGCATACAGGCGGCGATCCGGGTGACCAGATGGGTGGCCAGATGACAGATCGCGGACTCGTGGTGCCGGTCGCCGACCATCAACCGCTGGTACTTCGCCGCGAACTGGGGATCGACCCTGCGGGCCTGGTCGGCAGCGGTGCACAGCATCTCACGCAACAGCGGATCCCCGGCCTTGGTGATCGAGGACTCGACCTTGCTCACCCCGGACTGGCTGACGTTGGGAACCAGACCGGTGTACGCGCGGATCGCGGCAAGGGACGTGAACCGGTGCGGGTCGCCGATCCGTCCAGCGATGACCGCGCTGATCACCGCCCCCACGCCGGGAGCAGAGGCAACGATGCCGGCCGGGTCGGCGTCGGCGTAGAGGTTCGCGACTCGCTCGTCTATCTGCTTGATCTGACGGGTCAGGAACAGTGCCTGTTCGGCTTCGTGGGCGATGTCCTCAGCGAGCTCGGCGAAGTCCATCCCGTCAGACCCGTCGCTGGTGCCCCACAGGGCGAGGGTCTCTCGGGCCGCGGTGATGAGCCCGGCGGCGTGATCGTCGCGCCACGCACCGCGGGACCGGGCGATCAGGAACCTGGTCAGCCGCGCTCGGCCTAACCGGATCACGGCATGCGGATCGGCATAGCGGGAAAGGAACTCGAGCGCCGCGGCGCCGTAGTTGGACCCGAGTACCGCGTACCACGCCGGCCCGAGCAACTCGACCAACGCATCGAGCCGGGCATAGACCGCGACTCGGCGCTTGACCATCGTGGAGCGCTGCTTGACCAGTCGTCGCAGCGAGTGGGCGGGGCCCCTGCCCGGAGTACTCCCGCAGGCCTTCGGGGTGCAGCAAGGGCAGCCGGCGAGCAATTCGGAGTCGATCCGGTCGTTCTTGGTGTGCTTGGAGTAGTACTTACGCAGGTCGGCCGACTGGGTGGTCGGGACCATCACCACGCGTGCACCGTGGCGACGGAACCACTCCGCCAACACGATCCACGCGTTCCGGGTCGGCTCGACCACCACGGTCAGCTCGGCCGGATCGGGCAGGTCCAAGTCCGCCCACAACCGTTCCAGATCGGCCGGCCGTGTCCAGAACTTCCGGCCACGCCATACCGTGGCACCATCACGGGCGAGCGTTGCCTGATGCTCCGCCCGGACAGCCACGTCGATCCCCAACGTCAATGCCATTGTCATTGCTCCTGTCGGTCCACATCCCTGTTCACCAGGTGACTGACCATCGCGGCCACGGCCCAGACATTCTCTAAGCAGGAGTCCACGCCTACCGGCCGGCTCCAAGTTCCCGAACAAGGACACCGCCCGATCAGACACCGAGCCCGCAGACGACCACTCAGAAAGCCAGGGATCACCAGGTGTCCCGGTCGGACGTTCGGCCCGCCTGCGGACTCCCTCCGAGGCTAAATGTCGGAGGTCGGCGTTACAGTCGAGATCCTGCGAGACAAGCGCGGCACATCGCTTGGGGGAGTTTGATGGAGGACGTCATGGCGTTGCTGGCATCGTTGTCCGGCCGGTTCTCTCAGCTGCGGTCGAAACAGTATCAACACCGGCTTCGGGGCGACGCCGCCGCACGGCTGGAACAGGGTTAACCGATGAGATCTCGGGCGATCTCAGGTCTTCTCGGAACGCGAAGGTGCTCGCCGATCGTGAATTGTGCCCGGCATTGACCGGGCCGGGATCGACTGCGCCGCGGCAGTTCGCGTTCACCACCCGCGCGTACACGGCGGTCGACGACGCTACCTGTGAGCCGATCGGCCTCGACGACGTCGACACCCGGGTGGGGTGGCTCCTCGACCTGATCACCGCGGCCGGCGCCGAGTTGGTGTCGCGGCTGTGGCAGCCGGCGACGTTCGATGTGCTCGCCGCCGGCCTGGACCGCCAGGACCGCAAGCTGCCCGCACAGGGGCATGTCGCCGCGGCCCGCCTCGGCTGGAACCCGAACTATCCGGACGGTATCTACGTGCCGTCGCGGGTCACGCGGGTGGTGACCGCGCAGGTGATGGCGACCCTGCGGACCCTGACGCACCGGGACACCGCGATCACGGCACTGTCCGCTCGATTCGACCCGGCCACCGGGGCTGTGGCGCCGCCGACCGAACCGGCGGACTACGTGCCACCGGGTTTTGCTCGAGAAGTACGACGCCAGCTCATCGCCCACGCCCGCCGCACCGACGGGGCGCAGTCGACCCGATTGCGGATCACCGACGTGCAGGAACCGCCCCGGATGGCCGCGATGGCCCGACTGTCGGCTGTCGATCGGCAGCTCGCACAGATCGCCGTGACAGACCGTGAGCTGGTGTTGACGGTGAAGCTGCCCACCAGCCCGGCCCCGGCGGGGCGGGCGCAGTGGCGGCGGGTGCGGCTGACCGCC
>NZ_LTCZ01000213.1:0-17277 GCF_001583455.1 Rhodococcus sp. LB1
ATCGGTGCATCCAGGCTAAAACAGGTGCCGGCGAGGCGAGCCCCAGCTCGAGTGTTGACCCGCTGGATCCTGTCCGTGATCCCGGCAAATCCGTGGGCGCGACGTTTCCGCCGCGGGGTGTTGGGCCTGCCTGCAGGCGCCCAATATCGTGTGCGCCGATGTAGTTCAATGGAAGAACATCAGCTTGCCAAGCTGAATACGCGGGTTCGATTCCCGTCATCGGCACCGTCCGTCCGTCCACCACGAATCCGTCCATCCATGCGCGCCCCACGACCACATGGCGACCGACCGACGACCGGGGTGTTCACTTATTAGGGCCTTGTTGTGCCCACCCATTGGGCCCGCGGTCCGACTTGGGCGCTGCTGCTATTGCGAGGTGCCCGAGGCAACGGGGCTGGGGTCCATGAAGATCAGGTACTCGGTCACTTTGTTGTTATCGACGCGGGTGCGCGTGACGGCGGGGAGTGTGAAGGACTCGCAGTTCTGCAAGGTGTAGGTGACCTCCACCCGGAGCGCGGCCACGTTCCCCTCCGACCATTCTTCGATGATCTCGTGGCGCATCGATGCCACCGAGGTCAGGTATTGCGCTACCCAGGACTGGATCGCGTTTTTACCGATGACAGGGGCGTTGTTGCCCATGTGGAAGACACAGTCGTCGGAGAAGTAGTCGAAGAACGCTGCGATGTCGGTGTCAGCAGCTTGGAGAAGTTTGCGGGTGGTCTCGACCTCGGTCGTGGCTGTGGTCATCGCGGACTCTCTTTCTCTGGTGATGTGACGGAGATGGCCCCGAAAGTGGTGGGGGTCGATCTGAGTTCGGGACGGGCACGCGCTGGGGAGCCGTCTACAGCCCTCATGCCCAGCGCACGGTCTCTGAGGTGTCGAGTCTGGGGAGACGCTCGAACCACGGATTCTAACCGGGGTGTCCGATGTTGACGACCAGGACGGATCTCCAGGTTGTTCCGGAGAAGAATTCGGTGTCCATTCCTGTGGAGTCGAAGCCGGCCATCGGCCCAGCCGCCAGGCCGGCGGCACGGATGGCGAGGATGAAGTACCCCGCCTGCAGGGCGGCGTTGAAGTTGCCGGTGCGCTCGCGCAGCGCGTCGTTGTCGGCGAAGACGTCACGGANNCGGCGAAGACGTCACGGATCTGTGGCCGGATGGGCAGCAGCCGGGGCAGGTGCTCGTGAAATTGGCTGTCGCCGGCGAGAATTGCGGTGACGGGCGCTGACGCCGTCTTCTCACGGTTACCCTCGTCGAGATGGTCGAGCAGTCGGCAGCGAGCGGCGTCGGTGCGGATGAAGTGCACGCGCATCGGCTGGGAATTCGCTGCCGTGGGCGCCCAGCGGGTCATTTCCCAGATCTGTGCGAGTTCCTCATCACTGACCGGGGTCGGGGCGAAATTGTTGACTGTTCGCGCTCCCGCGAACAGCAGGTCTCTGGCTGCGTTGTCGAGGCATTCGATCGTCGAGTTGCTGTTCACCAGTGCTTGCTCCTGATCCTGTGCAGACGGTGGTGTGGGTACGGGGTCGGGTGCCTGCACGACTACTCGATTGCCCATCCCGAGCCTTGGCTGCCGCGGTTCGCGCTGCGGCGGAGGCTCGGGGTGAGGGGTAGCAGTATCCGGTCAGAGGAGCGGATCGGCGACGGGAAGGTCGAGGGTGAACCGGCCGATGGTTTCCGAGGCGGTGTCGATGTCGAGGAAGGCGTGCACCGACAGCACGGACAGGTCACGGAAGAACCGTTGGATCGGCGCGGAGGTCCGGTACCCGTCTCCGCCGATTCCGCGAACCATGTCGTTGAGGGCGTTGCGGGCCAGATCCGCCAGATATGCTGCCTTGAGCTTCATTTCGGCACGATCGCGGGGGTCGGACTGCTCAGGTCGCTGTGCGGTGAGGCGTTCGAAGAAGGCGTCGAGGAGGGTTTCGGCGGCATCCGCCGCGGCGAGCGCCCGGCCGAGGCGCATCTGGGCGGCCTGTTTGCCGGAGGCCTTCTCCTGACTGATGGTTCCCTGCCGGTCCTTGGTGCGCTGGACGAACGCGTCCGCCGCACCGCGGAGGGCACCGACGACGACCGGGGTGACCTCGGCCATCGCGAACGGCAGGAAGGGCAGGTGGTACATGGGGTTGGGGTGGATCAGCTGCCCGGGAGCGGCGCCGGCGAGGGCGAGCGCGAACGGACCGGTGCGGTAATCCGGGACGAACACGTCGTCGACGCTGATGTCATTGCTGCCGGTGCCGGACATGCCGGCGATGTACCAGGTGTCGAGGACCTTGACATCCTCACGGGGCACGAGGAACCACAACGGAGTGGGGGCGCTGCCCTCCTCGAATACGACGCCTGCGAAGGTGAACCATTCCGCGTGCACCGATCCGGAGTTCCAGGCCGTCTGCCCGGTGATGCGGTAGCCGCCGTCAACCTTCTGCACCTGCCCGAGCGGGGCCGCGGTACCGGCGGTGAGGGTGTAGGGCTTGTCGGCGAACACTTCTCGTTGGGCCTGTTCGGTGAAGATGTTCACCCGCCAGGCCGCTCCGATGTAGAAGGAGGTGACCCAGCCGGTCGACGGGCAGACCGCGCTGATGGTGCGGACGATCTCGGCGGCGACGTCGAGTCCGAGTTCGAGTCCGCCGTACTCCTTGGGGGTCAGCGTGGCCAGGATTCCCGAGTCGATGAGGTCGGTGATCGTCTCGTCGAGGGGAGCGCGATTCTCCTCGGTCTTCTGGGCGCGTTCGGCGAAGGCGGGTACCAGGGCGTGCACCCGGTCCATCAGTTCGGTGCGGGTGATGTCCATTGTTTCCTCCGATGTGTGGGGTGGTGCTTGTTAGTTTCTGGGCCCATCGGCACAGCTCAGGGCATGCGGGAACCGCGCCGGTGGTGTGCGGATGCTGGTTGGTGGGGTGTGCGTGCCGCGTACGGCACGGCGGGGGTCAGCGGAAGGTGCACGCGGGATCCGGGCCGGCGACGAGTGTGATCCCGTACCGGTCGGCAAGGATCTGGGCATCGCCTCGATCGCCGACGTCTGTCGGGTCAGCGATGCCGTCGAGGTCGGCGAACACCGCGCCCGAGTACTGGGATTCAGCCGTCTCGGTGAGTGCGAGGGCGAGGGACGCAGTGGTCGCGCGGATCCGGAACTCGGTGGGTGTCACGCGCACCGGGACCAGGTGCCCGGGACGGGTGAGATCGCCTGGCTCCGTGGCCGGGTCGGCGAGGATGCGGGCCGTGCGCGCCCGGTCGGCGCCGGAAATCCCGGTGGTAATACCGGCAGCGGCGTCGACGGTGACACATTGACCGTGGCCGAGCGTGGAGCTGGCACGAACCGTCGGGGTCGCTTCCGGCAGGACGAGACGGTCACAGACACGTTCGTGCAGCGCCACCTGCAGAAATCCTGTGGTGTGGCGGATCAGGAAGGCCAGCTGCTCGGTGGTCGCGGCGCCGGCGCACCCGACGAGCACCACGCGGTGGTGATGGCTCAGGATGATCAGCTCGCCGGCGGCGAGAGCGCGGCTACCAGCTGCGATCGTCGACCATGACCGATGGTGCGAGGCGCGGGGCGCGAACGAGGTCGTCATGGCGTGCCTTCCTTTGCAGAATATTTCGGTGCTGCTGCCGAATGGCTGTGGTCGCGACGTAATCGACGCCGGCAGTGCTATACGGATTCGAGCGCCGAGTGCGTGCCGAATACGCGGCGGTGATAGGTGAGCGGCTCGCTGTAGTTGTTCTCTGCCGCAACGACGTTGCCGAGCACGACCACATGATCTCCGCCCTCGACGAACTGGGCGACGTGGCAGGCGATCCAGCCGGCGGCGCCGGCGATTCGGGGAAGTTCGTGGTCGAGGTCCCACCGCACGCCGTGGAACTTGCCTATTCCGCCCTTCTTCGCGAACTTCAGCGCGGTGCCTTGCTGGTCGCGACCCAACACGTTCAATCCGAACTTCTTCGATGCCGTGATCAGTTCGAGCGTCTCCGATCCGCGGTCCAGGGAGACCAGGACCATCGGGGGTGTCATCGACAAAGAGGTGAAGGCGCTGACGGTGGTGCCGAAGGGCAGGCCGCCGTCCATGGAGGTCACGACGGCGACCGGAGTGGCCACGTGTGCCATCACGTCCTTGAATGTTTCCTGGACAGGACTCGAGGGGGTATGCATGGTAAATCTTCCTTCTGTCGACTGCGGCTTTCAGCGCAACGAACCGTGGAGAACGGACGGGACGGGTGCCGCTGGCCTTCGGGCTTTCACGACCCGCTGTGTCCTACACCACAAGTAGACCGCATCAGTTACCCAGTTCGCACTACTGCAGAGCCCAGCGTTGTCGCCGACTTTTGGTTTCTGGACCAGCCGGGGGTTCGGGCTGTCGGCCTACGGTCGCTACCACGGAGCGATGGCGGCGTCTTTAAGCCACTCATAAATGCGGAGCGCGGCACGCAGGTCCGTGGTCGACCCATCCGAAGGTGTGCACAGGCTCAAAGCCTTCTGCACTCGATAGGTCACAGTGTTCTTGGAGATGTGCTCCGCCGAGGCGACTTTGGCCAGGCTGTGGTCCATGTCGAGATAGAGGCTCAGGGTCGACCGCAGGTCGGCCATCCGTGGGTCGTCGCCGGCGAGCGGGCCGAGCAGACGGGAGGCGAACTGCGCCGCGGCTTCCGGGTCGGCGAGCAGGAGCACTTCCAAGCCGATGCGCTCGTGCGCGGTGGTGGTGGGTGGATGGCCTGAGCGGAGGCGAACCAGCCGTTCGACCGCGCGGGCCTCGAGGTGGCTTCGACGAAACCCGTCCATCCCGGATCCGAGTTGACCGGCGACAACGAAGGTGTCAACGAAGTCGGGTAGGGAGGAGGTCAGGGCTCGGGTCGGGTCCGGGGTGATCGCCCCCCACGCCCAGATCGCCTGGAGACCGACAGGGATCACCAGTGATGCTGTGGGTGTTCCCCAATGCCGCAGTACCGGGTCGACGACGGTCCGGAGGTCGTGGTTCGAGTGTGGGCCGCTCCAGGCGATGAGGGCCACGTGGTGCCCGCCGAGGGGGTAGCCGAGGACCTGTTCGGCGTGGGCGGGTTCGATGGGATCCGCGGCGATGATCTTGGTGACGAGGTCGAGCCGGGCCGCCGATACCCCTGCTGCCCACGCGCTCTGCTCCTCGAGGAAGGCCGCGGCGGCCACTCCGGTGAAGTCGTCAAGCACCTCGAAGAGCAGCACGGAGATGCGGCGCAGCTCGCCGCTGCTCTCGCTCGGCGGCAGCAGGCGGGTCGCCGCGTCGAGAAGTGCGGCCGCCAGCACGGCATATCCGACGCGGATGGTCCGGAGCAGATCGTCGAGTTCCATGCCTCGGCGGGCGAAGTCGCGGGCGATGTCCTCCACCTCGGCACTGGCCAGAGTGGGTTCTGATTCGCCGAGACCGGCGACCAGTGTCAGTGCCCGGAACACGGTCGCCGTGGTGGCTCGCCGAATCGCGTCCAGAGGTGGCGCTCCGTCGTCCACGGCGGGAACTTTCCGCGAGATCGTGGCGGCAATGTCCTGACCGACTTCGACGGCCCAGGTCACCGCGCCGTCGCCGAGGGCGGCGCGAACGCGGTCGGCGTCCGGGCTGAGCCACTCGAGCTCCGGTTGCCGGGCCCGTGCTCCCGACAGTTCCCCAGTCCAGTGCGGCACCCCACATCCTTTCCGTACGTCAACGCTACAGCCAACACATCACCCGAATTGGGCTGTAAACCAATTTCCCCCGAAGTTCCTGTTCCCCAGCCACTAGCCATCCGCGATGGAATCTCGTGAAATGGGGAGACAACAACGTGACGGGGACCACAGCGAAAGGTTTTCGGCACAGGGTCGCGGCCACGCGATCTGTTATCAAATATAGCTCCGGGGAGGAATCCACCCTAGCTGTGGAACGACATTTCGAACCCGGGTCTCACACATCCCTCCGGTCACCCGACCGTGATCGGTATCGAAGGAGTCAACGATGACCGCCACCCCCAAGTTCGCGCACGTCGTATTGCAGACGAGCCGGTTCGAGGAGATGCGCGACTGGTATTGCACCGTGCTGGATGCGCACGTGGTCTACGAAGGGCACGGATTGTGCTTCATCACCTTCGACGAGGAGCACCACCGGGTCGCGCTGCTCGGCGCCCCGGTGCAGCTCGAGCCCCGCAATCCGGGTGCGGCGGGCATGCACCACACCGCGTACACCTTCGACACCCTCGACGATCTGCTCGATCGGTACGACTCGTTGAAGGAGAAGGGGATCGAGCCGAAGGTGCCGATCCAGCACGGGGTGACGACGTCGCTGTACTACCAGGATCCGGACGGCAACTTCGTGGAGCTGCAGATCGACAACTTCACCACTCCCGACGAGGCGACGGCTTATATGAACGGCCCGGAGTACGGCAGCAACCCGGTCGGGGTGTCGTTCGTCCCGGAACTGATGCGGCAAGCACTGGTCCAGGGCACCCCGGTCTCGGAGATCACTACCCACTCCTGGGCCCTGCAGACCAGCCCGGACCTGCCCGACCCGATGGCGGCACTGACCAGCTGAGCTGCTCGCGCTCGGCCCGACCCAGCGGCACTCCACTCCTATCTAAGGACTATTTCTCATGCGTGTGGCAAACCAAGCCGGCCGGCTCCAGGTCGTGGCGGACGGGATCGCTGTCGACGTCGAGGCGGCCAGCGGGGGCCGCTTCTCCGCCGAACCCCAGCAGATTTACGACCGGTGGGACGAGTTCACCGCATGGGCAGCCACGGTGGACTTCACCGACGGGGCACCGGTGGTCGAGTCGGAGCTGGGCGCCCCGGTTCCCCGGCCCGGCCAGATCTTCGCCGTCGGCGTGAACTATGCCGACCACGTCGAGGAGTCCGGGCTGACTCTGCCCGACGCTCCGTTCGTGTTCACCAAGTTCCCCGCCTCGATCACCGGCCCCTACGACACCATCGAACACCCCGGCGGCTCGGTCGATTTCGAAGTCGAACTCGTGGCGGTCATCGGCAAGGAAGCCCGCAACGTCCCCGCCTCCGAGGGCTGGGAGTACGTGGCCGGGCTGACCCTCGGCCAGGACCTGTCCGAGCGGGACCTGCAGCTGTCCGGTCCCCCACCGCAGCAGTTCACCCTCGGCAAGTCGTTCGCCGGTTTCGCCCCGATCGGGCCGGTGCTGGTCACCCCCGACGAATTCGCCGACCCCGACGACATCGAGGTCAGCACGGTTCTGTCGGGCGAGCTGATGCAGAATTCACGCACCCGGCACCTGATCTTCCCGATCCCGGTCCTCGTGTCCTACCTGTCGTCGATTCTGCCGCTGCGCCCCGGCGACCTCATCTTCACCGGCACCCCCTCGGGGATCGGCTTCACCCGCGATCCGAAACGGCTCATCGGTGTCGACGACGAACTCGTCAGCCGCGCCGACACCATCGGCGAGATGCGCCACCACTTCGCCGCTTCCACCCGCCCGCACCCACTCACCACTGTTTCCAGGAGCACCAGCCATGTCTGAGATCACCGTTCCCGTCCTCATCGTCGGCGGAGGCGGGTGTGGCCTGACCACCTCGATCCTGCTGTCCGAGCACGGCATCGACCACCACCTCGTCGAGCGGCACACCAGCACCTCCCACCTGCCCAAGGCCCACTACCTCAACCAGCGCACCATGGAGGTGCTGCGCCAGGTCGGCGTAGCGGACTCGATCTACGAGGTAGGCACCCCGCCGAAGAACATGGGTAAGACCCGCTGGGTCACCTCCCTCGGCGGCGACGGCGAACTCGACGGGCGCACCCTGTACACCCTCGAATCGTTCGGCGGCGGACGACTCGAGAGCGCATACGCGGTCGACAGCCCGTGCCCGTCCACCAACTACCCGCAGATCCGGCTCGAACCCCTCCTGCGTGAGCACGCCGAGAAGCGAGCACCGGACTCGATCCACTTCGGCCGCGAACTCGTCTCCTTCGAGCAGGACGAGAACGGAATCCACGCCGTCGTCCTGAACCGCGACACCCAGGAGACCTACACCGTCCACGCCCAGTACATGGTCGCCGCCGACGGCGGCAAGACCGTCGGACCCGAACTCGGGGTGACAATGGAAGGCCCGACCGGGATCCTCGACATGGTCAGCACCCACTTCACCGCCGACCTCTCGCAGTGGTGGGAGGACGACGTCCTGATCACCTGGCTACTCAACCCCGAGGGCGCCGGATCCTGGAACAGCGGCGCCATGGCCGCCATGGGCCCCACGTGGGGCAAGCACTCGGAAGAATTCGTCCTGCACTTCACCTTCCGCCCGGACGATCCCGCCCGGTTCGACGAAGAGGCGATCGTTCCGCGGCTGCGCGAGCTGCTCAAGCTGCCCGACCTCGAGTTGAAGATCCACAAGGTCAGCCACTGGATCCTCGAAGGGGTGCTCGCCGACAAGTACCAGGTCGGCCGGATCTTCCTCGCCGGCGACGCCGCCCACCGGCACCCGCCCACCACCGGTCTGGGCCTGAACACCGCCATCCAGGACGCCCACAACCTGGTATGGAAGCTGGCCGCGGTGATCAAGGGTGACGCCGCCCCCGCCCTGCTCGACACCTACGAGCCCGAACGCCGGCTCGTCGGCATGCGCAACGTCGACTGGGCCATGTTCACTTTCCTCAACCACATGGTCGTCGACGCCGGCCTCGGCCTGATCCCCGGCCAGCCGCTCGAAGCCCAGGTCCAGGTGTTCCGGGACTACTTCTCCGACACCCCGATGGGCGAGACCCGCCGGGCCCGCGCGGCCGAGGTGATCAGTACCCAGCGCACCGAATTCCAGGCCCACGACCTCGAAATCGGCTTCGCCTACCGCGACGGGGCCCTCGTCCCGGACAGCACCGAGGCACCGCCGCGCGATCCGATGGGGCACAACTACCACCCCACCACCCGCCCCGGGCACCGACTCCCGCACGCCTGGCTCGAGCACGACGGTCGACAGATCTCCACCCACGACCTCACCGGCAACAACGCTCACTTCGTGCTCATCACCGCCGCAGACGGAGCCGCCTGGTCCGACGCCGCCCAGCTGGCCAACGACAAGTTCGGTATCCAGATCAAGGTCGCTCAGATCGGCGCCGGCACCGACTACGCCGACCCCACCGGCCGCTGGAGTGAACTCCGCCAGATCGACGACACCGGGGCGATCCTGGTCCGCCCCGACAACCACGTCGCCTGGCGCAGCACCGGCGCCGTCGCCGACCCCGCCGACGAGCTCACCCGCGCACTCGGCACCGTGCTCTCACGCTGACCCCACCGCACGAACCCCTCCCGCCACGGGCAGACCAGGACACCACGTCTGCCCGTGGCGGCGGGAGCCGGAAAGGACGCACCAACAATGACCGCCCCAGGACGTGAAGTGTTGTGGACCCCGCCGCCCGAGCGGGTCTTCGCCTCGAACATGAGCCGATACCAACGCTGGCTCGCAGCCGAGAAGAACGTCTGCACCACCGACTTCGACTCGCTGTTGTGCTGGTCGATCAGCGACCTCGAGAAGTTCTGGCTCTCGATCTGGGAGTACTTCGACGTCATCGCCTCGGCGCCCCCGCAGACGGTGCTCGTCGACCCCCAGATGCCCGGGGCCCGGTGGTTCCCCGGCACCCGGCTGAACTGGGCCGAAAACCTGCTCCGCGATACCGATCAGACCGGGCCCGCAATCATTTCGGTCGACGAAACCGGCACGACCGGGGAACTCTCGCGGGCCGAGCTGGTCGCGCAGGTCGCCAACCTCGCCGCCCACTTCCGGACGATCGGGGTGCGCCCCGGGGACCGGATCGCGGCGATGCTGCCGAACATCGCGCCCACCGTCGTCGCGGTGCTCGCCGCGGCTAGCGTCGGCGCGGTGTGGTCCTGCTGCGCACCGGATTTCGGCGTGAAAGGGTTGGTCGACCGGTTCGCGCAGATCGAGCCGACCGTGCTGATCGGGGTGGACGGCTACCAGTTCAACGGCAAACGCGTCGACCGCCGGGACGTCTTCGCCGCCCTGCTCGACCAGCTCCCGACCGTGCGCCACGCCATCATGGTCGACAACATCGGCCTGCCCTACGACGGCGAGCACCGGCAGACCATCGCCGACTACGCCGACCTCGTGGTCGGGGACGCCGCACCACAGTACGAGCGGGTGCCGTTCGACCATCCGCTGTGGATCCTCTACAGCTCCGGCACCACCGGACTGCCGAAAGGCATCGTGCACTCGCACGGCGGAATCCTCCTCGAAGCCCTCAAGGCCAACGCGCTGCACTACGACCTCGGCCCCACCGATCGGGTGTTCATCGCCGCGAGCACCGCCTGGGTGGTGTGGAACATGCTGGTCGACGTGATCGCGGTCGGTGCCACCGTGATCACCTACGACGGCAGCCCCACTTACGGCCGGCCCGACCACCAATTCGACATCTGCGCCCGCTACGGGGCCACCAGATTCGGTACCGGCGCCGCCTATCTGACCTTGTGCGAAAAGGCCGGCACCCAGCCCGGCACCGATTTCGACCTGTCGGGGTTGCGGTCGATCATGTCGACCGGTTCCCCGCTGCCGGACACCACCTGGCGGTGGATCTACGACGCGGTCAGTGCGGATGTGCACCTGGGATCGGACAGCGGCGGCACCGACGTGGCCACCGGCTTCATCGGCGCCAACCCGCTCTCCCCCGTTCGGGTGGGAGAACTGCAGGGGCCCTACCTGGGGGTCGATGTGCAGGCCTGGACCGAGACCGGTGAAGCGGTCGTCGGGGAGGTCGGGGAAATGGTGATCGCCGCACCGATGCCGTCGATGCCGATCTACTTCTGGAACGACCCGGACGGGATCCGTTACCGGGAAGCCTATTTCGAGACCTACCCCGGGGTGTGGCGGCACGGCGACTGGATCACCATCGAAGCCGACGGCGGCTGCGTGGTCCACGGCCGCTCGGACTCGACGATCAACCGCGGCGGTGTCCGGATGGGATCGGCCGATATATATCAGGCCGTCGAAGCGCTGCCGGAGATCGCCGAGGCCCTGGTGATCGGCGCCGAACTACCCCACGGCGGCTATCACATGCCGCTGTTCGTGGTACTGCGCGACGGATACGACCTCGACGACGCACTCGTGGAGAAGATTCGCACCACCATCCGCCGGGAGGCCTCGCCCCGGCACGTTCCGGACGAAATCATCGACGTCCCCGCCATTCCCACCACCCGCACCGGCAAGCGACTCGAAATACCGGTCAAGAAACTGATTCAGGGGGTCTTTCCGGAGACCGCGATCAACCGCGCCACCGTCGCCGACACCGCCGCCCTCGACTGGTACATCGACTACGCAAAGCGGTTCCAGCACCACCGCGCCGACACCTCCACACTCACCTGAGGGAAGGCCGCCGGGGCCGGGGCCTCGGCGGCCACAGAGCCGACGTGAACATGCGCCGGCGGCGTTCAGGGCGCGATCGGGTCGAGCGCCCGAAGCGCGATCTGTTCGTTGTCCTCGAGGTGCTGCCGTGTCGCTGCGGCGACCTTCCTCATGTTGCGGGTGCGCACGACGGTCAGGATGTCCGCATGCACGTGTCCCCGCCGCTCGTGCTCGTCCGGCTCGGACTCGCGACCCGAGAACGCCAGCCGGACATACCGTTCCGCGGCGTGCCACAACCCGTCGAGCACGCGCAGGTCCCACGCGCTGGCGGCGGGCCGGAGCAGCTCGTAATGGAAGGCGTGGTGTGCCTGGTAGATGTCGTCGAGGTCGAGGCTCTCATCGCCGAACATGGCCACATAGGCGTCGAGGCGACGCAGGTCGGCGTCGTCGAGCAGTTTGCAGGCGCGGCCGGCGATTTCCGGTTCCAGTTGCCGGCGCAGCCGATAGATACCGTGCAGGTCGTCGTGCGAGAGCGGGGCGACCATCGCGCTTTTCCCGGGGCGGGTCACCACCAGACCCTGTGCTTCGAGCTCTTTGAGTGCTTCCCGGACCGGAATGAAGCTCACCCCGAGCTGCCCGGAGATCTCCCGCAGCGAGAAGGTTTGTCCCGGACGGAGTTCACCGGAGAGGATCGAACGGCGGATTTCCTTGGCGACCTGTTCGGGAACGGAGGTCGGAGTCAGCGACCGCACCAGCGGTTGCGGGTTTCTCGTGCTCGTAGTCACGACCATCTCCGTCTCGTTCGAATCGCTGTCACCACCAGGAAGCATGTTATAACACCGGGTCGGTGCAGTCTGGGCGCGGATCGACCGGTGTCAGTCGGTGAGCTTTTCGACCAGCGGCGTGATCCGATAGTCGACCATCTCCCGCATGACCAGCGCGGTGGTGGTGCGTTTGACCCCCTTGATCCCGAGGATGTCCCCCGCCACCCGATACAGGTCGTCGGCGTCCCGGACGGCGACGTGGATGAGCAGATCCGCGACACCGCTGAGGCCGAGGACCTCGAGCACCTCGGGAATGCCGTCGAGCGCCGCCCCGACACGGGCCAGTTTGCGTTGGGTGACGTTGGTCAGGATGTACGCCTGCAGCGGGTATCCCAGGATCGCCGGGTCGATGCGGCGCTCGAACGAGCGCAGCGCGTGCGAGTCGTCGAGCTTGCCCATCCGGGCCTGAACGGTGTTGCGTGAGAGTCCTATCCGGTCCGCCAGGGCAATGGTCGTGGCCCGCGGCGACTCGGCGAGCGCGAGCAGTAGCCGGGCGTCGATCTGATCCGCCTTATGTGTGCTTGGCATTGTGCCAATCCCACCTTCCCTCGAGTGCCCTGCCGGCGTGCATTCTGCTCAATCTCAACACCGACTATTGCGCAGGCGGTGAATTCTTGATCCACTGTTATAACAGTTGGACGGCGGTCAGACCAGAACCCGGCACCGCCGCATCCCGATACCGCATCCGACCGCACCCACCCCGTCACCGGTCGAGCGGATTGCTCCCCGGCTACCCCGTCGGAGCCGTTCTTGTAGTTGCGCACGCCGCAGCGATCCGCACATGTGAGAAAAGAGAATCCGATGCACAACACCCTGCCCGTCGCCCCCGGAACCGCGACCCCCGTCGCAGAAGCCGGGCGCTCGGTGGATCTGGAGACACTCGAAACGATCCGGCAGCGAGTGCTGTGGCTTTCCACCTCGATGATCCATCACGCCAACCGCATCCGGCCCAATCCCACCGGCCTCAAGGTCGGCGGCCACCAAGCCTCCTGCGCGTCGATTGTCTCGATCATGACCTCGCTGTGGTTCGAACAGCTCCAACCGGGCGACCGGGTGTCGGTCAAGCCGCACGCCTCCCCGGTCTTGCATGGCATCAATTATCTGCTCGGTGAACTCGACGAGAAGTACCTGACCACCCTGCGGGAATTCGGTGGTCTGCAGTCCTACCCCAGCCGGTCCAAGGACCCCGACACCGTCGACTACTCCACCGGCTCGGTGGGCATCGGCGCCACCGCGCCGATCTGGGGGGCCATGGCCCGCCGATACGTCGAAACCACCACCGGCGGCGCCGGCACAGGTCGCCAGTACTCGCTGGTCGGGGACGCCGAACTCGACGAGGGCGCGGTGTGGGAGGCTATCCTCGATCCCGGTATCGCCGACCTCGGCGAGGTCGTGTGGATCGTCGATTTGAACCGGCAGTCCCTGGACCGGGTGATTCCGAACATTGCCGCGAACCGGTTGGAGAAGATGTTCGACGCCGCCGGGTGGCAGGTGATCACCGTCAAGTTCGGCAAACTCCTCGAAGAACTGTTCACCCGTCCCGGTGGTCAGGCGCTGCGCACCCGCATCCTGGACATGCCCAACCCCGAATACCAGCGGCTGCTGCGCTGCAGCGCCGACGAGGTCCGCACCCGCCTGCCCGGGAATGGCCAAGGCGGCGCCGAGATCAGTGCTCTGATCGCCGGACTCGACGACGCCACCCTGACCGCCGCGATCCGCAACCTCGGCGGCCACGACCTGTCCGCACTGACCGCCGCGTACCTGCAGATCGACGACACCCGGCCCACGGTGATCATCGCCTACACCATCAAGGGCTACGGGCTGCCCACCCAGGGGCACCCGCAGAACCACTCCTCGCTGCTGTCGGTCGAGGAATACGCCTCGCTCGCCGCCGATCTGGGCATGGACCCGGCGAATCCGTGGGGCCGGTTCGCCGCCGACTCCCCAGCCGGGCGGCGGTGCGTCAGCAACGCGGAGCGGCTGCGGCGTGACCCCATCCCGGCGCTGCCCGCGCTGGCGATCCCGACCGACATCGGCCGCACTCCCAAGGGCACCGCCACCACCCAGGCCGCCCTCGGCCGGGTGCTGCTGGACCTGACCCGCGAATCCCCCGAGGCCGCGAAGCGGGTGGTCACCGTCAGCCCCGATGTGAGTTCGACGACCAACCTCGGTGGGTGGGTCAACAAGGTCGGCGTGTGGTCCGCGGCCGAGCGCCGCAACTGGTTCGACGACGACCGCGAGACCATCATGCACTGGAATGAGCGGCCCACCGGGCAGCACATGGAACTGGGCATCGCCGAAACCAACCTGGTCGGACTGATGGGTGAGCTCGGCGCCACCTGGAGCCGGTGGGGGCAGCCGCTGTTCCCGATCGGGGTGATGTACGACCCGTTCGTCGAACGCGCCCTCGAACCCTGGTCCTACGGCATCTACGCGGGCGGACAATCGATCCTGGTCGGCACCCCCTCCGGTGTCACCCTGGCCGCCGAAGGCGGTGCGCACCAGTCGATCAAAACCCCGTCGATCGGTCTCGAACAGCCCGGGTGCATCAGCTACGAACCCGCGTTCGCGATCGACACCGAGTGGACCCTGCTGGCCAGCATCGGCCGGCTCGGTCGCCCGGACGGCACCTCCGCCTACCTGCGGCTGTCCACCCGCCCCGTCGACCAGACCCTCGCCGCCGTGCCCACGGACCCGGCGGCCCGCGAACGCCGCCGCCGGCAGGTGGTGGCCGGTGGCTACCCCCTCGTCCGTCGAGATGACGCGCAGGTCACGATCGTGGCGATGGGGGCGATGATCACCGAGGCATTGGCGGCCGCCGACCGTCTCACGGAGCAGGGCATCCCCGCCGACGTCGTCTGCATCACCAGCCCCGGGTTGCTGTTCGACGCCGTGCAGGCGCGGCACGGCCGCGGGTCCGGGGACAGCTGGATTCTCGATCAGCTGTTCCCGGCCGATCGTGCGAACCCAATGGTCACCGTCCTCGACGGCCACCCGCACACCCTGGCGTTCCTCGCCGGCATCAACCAGGTGCGCAGCACCGCACTCGGGGTCAGCACGTTCGGGCAGGTCGGCTCCCTCGACGAGGTGTACCGCTACCACGGCATCGACACCGACAGCATCGTGCGGGCTGCGCTCGACATCATCCGCTGATCACCGAGACCCGCACGCACACAGGCCAGGAGCAGGACACCACCATGACAACCGAACAACTCGCAGGCGCCACGGTGCGGATGCCGGCACTCGGGGAGAGCGTCGACGAGGGCACCATCACCCGGTGGCTCAAACAACCCGGTGACCACGTCACCGCCGAGGAACCACTCCTCGAGGTCGCCACCGACAAGGTCGACACCGAGATCCCGTCACCGGTCACCGGAATTCTCCACCGCCACCTCGCCGAGGAGAACGACGTCGTCGCCATCGACGCCGAACTGGCCATCATCACCGAATCCGGCGGCACGGCTGCGGCTCCCGCGGCCCCACCCATACCGGCACCGGCGGCGGATCCGGCACAGACCGCACCGTCGGTGCCCCCGGCCCCGGCGGCGGTTCCCTCGCCGCCGCCGGAGCCGGACACGGCAGGCACCGTTGCGTCGCAGCCTGTGGCCGGCTCGACCACCGCAAAGTTGCCGCGCATCCGCCGCACGATTGCCCAGCGGATGGTCGAGTCGCTGCAGACCGCCGCCCAGCTGACCACGGTGCTCGAGGTCGACGTCACCGCGATCGCCCGGTTGCGGGCCGCCCGCAAGGACGACTTCCTGCACCGGACCGGACTCAAGCTCTCGTTCCTGCCGTTCTTCGCCAAAGCCGCCGTCGACGCACTGGCCGAGCACCGGGTCCTCAATGCCTCGCTGAACACCGAGGTCACCGCGGTGACCTACTACGACCACTGCCACCTCGGTATGGCCGTCGACAGTGAAAAGGGGTTGATGGTGCCGGTCATTCGGAATGCCCAGACCCTCGGGATCGAAGATCTGGCCCGGGCGATCGCGGACAAGGCCGAGAAGGTCCGCACCGGGAAGATCAGCGCGGACGAACTGTCTGGCGGCACCTTCACCCTTACCAACACCGGCAGCCGGGGCGCTCTGTTCGACACCCCGATCATCAACCAGCCCCAAACGGGCATCCTCGGTGTCGGGGCGGTGGTCGAACGACTGGTCCCGAGCCGCCACGACGGTGAGCTCCGCATCGAGGTGCGGTCGATGGCTTACTTGTCCATCTCCTACGATCACCGCATCGTCGACGGCGCCGACGCCGCCCGGTTCCTCACCGCCGTCAAACAGCGGCTCGAAAACGGCTTCACCGCAGACGATCTCTGACAGTTATCAGCATCACCCAGCCGGGGGACGAGGAGGAACAATGACCCGAGACGATCAGGCCATACTGGCGTTCGCCACCAAATGGTCCCGATTCGGCGGAGGAGACGAATACATCCTGCCCGAGTTCGGCATCACCCCAGTCGTGTTCTACCAACGCCTTCTGGTGATGGTGACGTCCGCACCGATCAACGACGTCGACTTCTCCACCCGGACGTACCTGATGGACTTCTGCTCCAGCAAGCTCGCCCGCCCCGCCTCGAGAAGTATCGCGGCCGCACACGCTGCCGGGTGATCGATCCGTACCGGTGGCCGCCCCGTCTACAGCTTGCAGGGGCGGCCACCGGTGCGGGTGCACCGCAACCGGTTGCGAGAGATTGTTTGCCCCAACCGATTCACGAGGTGCGGGAGAGAATGAACTGCCCGCAGAGAAGTACCGCAAGACCAGGATGTGCCGGGCAAGGATTGATGTGAGTGTGTAAGGCCCCGGCACGTCCACCGGCGGCCGGGCAGCACGAGGGCCCGACAGCCGAAAGAAGTGCAGTGAACAAGGAAATCAAACCGGCCCCCGGTGCCTCACGGCGCCGGGGGCCCTGTCCGTTGAAAGGGTGTCACCCCATTCCGGAAGATTCGCCCGACCACAACCCGGCCGGGAAGTTCGACGACGAGGACTACCCGGCCTACAGCATGGGTCACGCCGCCGAGATCCTCGGCGTGACACAGACATTCCTGCGCAGCCTCGACGCCGCGAAGCTGCTCACCCCCGGACGCTCGGAGGGCGGCCATCGCCGCTACTCCCGATATCAGCTGCGTCTCGCCGCCCGGGCCCGCGAACTGATCGACCA
>NZ_LTCZ01000214.1:0-15790 GCF_001583455.1 Rhodococcus sp. LB1
CAAACCAAAACCTATGCGAGGGAGGGCGTTGCGTCTATCAGGCTCGCGGAGATCACCCATCAAAGGGTCAGAAGAGCCACGTATGCTCGATACGCTCGGCCGGCGCAATTCCGCACGGTGGCGGGTCGGTCAGCAGCAGTGCCCTCCGCAATGACTCGCATAATGGTCCAGTCGCCGGTGGACAGCTCGGCGTAAAGCGGATGGTGGGCTAGGCCGGGCAGGGTCTGAGTCCGCTCGTCCCAGCAGTCACCGATGATCTTGGAGATGGGCAGCCACCGGGGCTCGTGGTACCGGGCACGACTTCATCGCGACCTGACCATCGGGGGACAGGAATCCTGCCGCGTGGGCGACCTGGGCATCCCCGTACTTGCCGCACTGCCCGCCGGCGACGATCGCGAACGGGCACTGATACTGATGGTGCGGCCACGGGAGTGCCGACAGCGGAACCATGCGCAATCCGTTCTTGCTTTCCACCGCGAATCGTTGCTCGTCGGGATTCTTGTACCCGGAAGTAGTCGCCCACGAGGACATCGCACGGCTCGGCGGGCTCATCGGTGGTGTCCTGCTTTCACTGCGCCGATGATTTTCGTCCGGCGAGATCGTGCGCGATCGTCAGGCACCGTGTGCAGTCGGGTATCCGATCGGCGCGTTGCTCGGCGACCTCACGCTCGAATTGCTCGGTCGCTGCGGCCTGACCAGCTGCCGACAGTTGCGCGAGATGCAGGCGGTCGAGAACCGCGGCGTCTGGGAGAGCGATCATCTGGCCCCACGACACCGTTCGCAGATCGGTGACTTCACGCCTGAGGACTCGGCATGCCCACGTGTGGAAGTTGCGCGACTACCGCGCGTACTGAACCGACCCGAATCGGATCCACGAATCGGTGCCGGTTCGACGCCGCGTCTTCGCGGAGCGCGATAAGCCGCTTCTCGTCGAGCGCCGACCGGCTCGGGGTCGGATTCGGGAGCGTGCTGGGCATCCTCACGACCTCTCATCTGAGCGGGAAGAATCGACGTTGGAGGGTGTGGCCGTAGCGATCGAGAGATCAGCCGCCGCATGCGCAAGGTCTTCATCGTACGTGCACAGAGTCAGGTCTACCGGGCCGAGCAGGTACGCCGTGGCCAGGTGGATCGCGGCATCGGCAGGTAAGGGAGCTGCGATCGTTTCTGCAAACTCGGCGATCTGAGGTGTAAGTGCCACGACATCGACGGCGGCGAGGAACGCCCGCGCCCGCGCAGCGGACGTGTCCGATTCTTCGCTTGCTGCACGGAGTAGCGCGATTCTGCCGACGACGCTGGTTACGAGCGGGAGGGTCGGTCGATCATTCATCCATTCCAACAGCGCGGACGATTCAGGTTCCCTTACAACTAGTTTCGCCATCGCGGTGGAATCAAGATAGATCACCGCGCACCCTTTGCCCTTCGGAGTACGTCAGTGAGATTTCCAGGCAGAAGGTCGGCGACAAGTAAGGGCCGCCGCTGGGCGACCGCCGGCACAATCTCTCCGCGCGCGATCATGGCAGACCGGATGTCCTCGCCAGCATCGAGAGGGACGAGGCGAGCCACCGCGGTGCCGCGCTCGGTCACCTCGATGACCGCTCCGGACTTGACCTTGTCGATGTAGCGGCTAGCATTCTGCCGCAACTCTCGGATGCCGATTCTCTCCACACTCTAAATGTAGCACTCGCAGTGCTACATTTAGAGCGCCGGATGCGTTGGCCGACTAGACGCTTTCGATCTAACCTTCGATGAGGTCCTCATAGAGTCTGGCTAAGACACCAGCAGCCTCAGGATGTTCCCGCAGACGATCCATGAGGAACGGCAAAACCGGAATGAGTGCCCTTGCCTCCGCGCGATCAATCACGTCCACGTCCCAGCCGAGAGTTCCGTCCGGCCCGTTTCTGGCTCTCCAAATAGCTGACGAACTCCATCAGCCGTATACCCCTGGTCATACAATGCCTGGGCATCAATCCACGACAACTTTTGAACTGTCCGATGATGTTTTTGCATCGTCTTTCGGGGGACGCGCTTTCGCGCGACACAGCGCACCGACTTCGTACGTGCCCGTTGGGACTTGAGCGCCGGTAGTAATCGGCGCTATTCGGGGAGCAGCTCGGATTGCCGCTCGGCGATAGCCTCACGGATTGCTTGCATGACTGCTGCCGCGGCAGGCCTGCGAAGCCGGCCGGAGGCCAGCCATGCGGTGTATTCCGGGACGATGCGAACCTCCGGAAAGAGGACTCGCCGCAGCGTCGGTTCACGATCGGCGACATACGCGGGGAGCATTCCGATCCCTGCGCCCGCCAGTGTGGCGATGGTTTGGGCTTGCACGCTCGTAGATGCGAACGTGGCATGCCTTTTTCCGGTCAATTGGCCGAGTACGACGAGGTCCTCGACGCGCAGAAGGCCTTCGATGTAGTAGATCAGCGAATGACGATGTAGTTCGTCGACCGAACGCGGTAACCCGTGGTCTCGCGCATATTCATCAGAGGCATACAGACCGAGTGAGTACTTGGTGAGAGATTCCGATCCCAGTCGGCCGAGAACGGGTTCCCCGATACCTATCTCGATGTCCGCTCCCGAGGTGTAGGGGCTCAGCCGGGTTTGCGTGACGATTTCGACCTGAAGGTCGGGGTTGATCTTGTGTAGATCAGCGAGAACAGGTGTGACGAAGTACGCCCCGAAGGCTTCGGTGGTGGCCACGCGCACCAGGCCGGATAGCGACTGATCAGATTTGCGGGTGTGCGCGTAGTCGCGTGCATCGGCCAGCGCAGTTTCGATCTGCTCGCACGAGCCCAGGAGGCTGTGCCCCAGTTCGGTCAGTTCGCATCCTTGGACCGAACGCACAATGACCGGGGCATTGAGTTCCCTTTCGAGCGCTGCAATGCGCCGGGACACGGTGGTGTGGTTCAGGCCGAGGGCGGCACCGGCTCCGAGCAGGGAGCCACACCGGGCGATCTCGAGAAGCACCAATAGGTCGTCGGCGCGCATAGGAGAAGCTCCTTCCATTCGCTGTGCATATTCGCACAGCCGGTGCTCCGGATTGACACTACCGGTGCCGTGTATCACCGGTCACACTTGCTGGAGGTTGCGCGACCGTCCCCATGCACGAACTAACGAAGGGAGACCCTTATGTCTACGGTATGTTGGCTGGGTCTTGGCCACATGGGATTGCCCATGGCGTCTCACCTGCGTGCCGGCGGTTTCGACGTACAGGGTTTCGATCCGAGTGCCGACGCCGCCGAAGCTGCTCGCGCCGCAGGAATCCGCCCGTGCCTGTCACCGGCCGAGGCCGCCGCGGGGGCCAGCGTCGTTTTCACGATGTTGCCCACTTATGCACATGTGCAGCAGGCTCTGTCGACTCCCGGTCTGCTCGACGCCACTGAGCTGGGGGCGCTGGTCGTCGACTGCTCCACCATCAGCGGATCCGACGCCCGCAATCTCGCCCAGTTGGTCGGCGCTTCGGGCCGCCAGTTCCTCGATGCGCCCGTCTCCGGCGGCACCCCCGGAGCGCAGTCCGGGACTTTGACCTTCATGGTCGGTGGCCCGACCGACGCCGTCGATACGCTGAGCCCGTTCCTGAATGCGATGGGGTCCCGCATCTTCCACGTCGGCGAGATCGGTTGCGGCCAGAGCGCCAAGACGGTCAACAACATGATGTTGGCGATGAACATGGCGAGCGTGTGCGAAGCCGCCGCGCTGGGCGACCGACTCGGTCTGAACCATGAGACGCTCGTCGAGATCGTGAAAGTTTCCTCGGGCGATAGTTGGGTGCTGCGCAACTTCTACCCCGTCGCCGGCATCGTCGACAACGCCCCCGCTAATAAGGACTTCATCGCCGGGTTCACCGCAGCCTTGATGCGTAAGGACGTCGGATTGGCCCTGACCGCGGGCGCGGAGCATCCGGTGGACCTCGGTATGACGGCCGAGGTTGCCCGTCGACTCGACCGCATGATCGAAGCGGGTCTGGGCAACCAGGACTTCTCCGCCATGATAGGGCTGGCGTCCGGGGCACTGAACCGCGCACTCGATGGCGCCGTATCATGACCAATCATGCAGCCGGGAACGGTATCTCGCAGAGTGAACCGGTCCCGATGTCCTACTTCCGCAAGGTCGTCGCGGCGTCCATGGCGGGCACCGTGGCCGAATGGTATGAATTCTTCCTGTACGGCATGGCCGCTGCGTTGGTCTTTGGTCAGGTGTTCTTCCATTCCACCGGCAATCCGCTGGACGGGGTGATCGCGGCTCTGCTGACCTACGCGGTCGGATTCATCGCAAGGCCGATCGGTGGCTTGCTGTTCGGGCACTTCGGCGACAAATACGGCCGCAAGAAGCTTCTGCAGGTCTCCCTGCTGATGATCGGCGCGTCCACCTTCCTGATCGGCGCGATTCCTTCCTTCGGCCAGATCGGCTACCTGGCACCCATCATCCTGGTGATCCTGCGGTTCATCCAAGGTATCGCGGTCGGCGGCGAATGGGGCGGCGCGGTACTCCTCGTGGCCGAGCAGAGTCCCGCCGACAAACGCGGCTTCTGGTCCAGCTTCCCGCAACTCGGGGCCCCGTTCGGGAACGCACTCGCCACTATCGTCCTCCTCGGACTCTCCCAGGTCTTGTCCGAAGAAGCCTTCCTGAGCTGGGGGTGGCGCCTGGCCTTCTTCACTTCCGCGATCATCGTCCTGATCGGCTGGTTCATCAGGAAGTCCGTCGAAGACTCCCCGATCTTCCAACAGCTGGACGAGGAGTCACACGCCGAAGGTCTCGTCGACGCGGTCAAACGTGTGGTGAAGGCCCGCCCCCGTGAGGTCTTCACCGCCATGGGCAGCCGAGTAGTCGAGAACATCCTCTACTACATCATCGTCACCTTCTCGCTGACGTATCTGAAACTCGAACTGGGCCTTGCCACCAACACCATCCTGACGTTGATGCTGGCCGCGCACCTGACGCAGTCCGTTGCCATCCTCGCGTTCGGAAGACTGTCGGATAAGGTAGGACGACGGCCTGTGTACATGGCCGGCGCAATCCTCGCCGGGTTGTACGGCTTCGTCGCATTCCCGTTGATGAACACCGGCGAGTCGGCACTGATCTTGACCGCACTCATCGCAGGACTGGTCATTCACGCCACGATGTACGCGCTGCAGCCGTCGATGCTGGCCGAGATGTTTCCCACCAACATGCGCTACGTAGGTGTCTCCCTGGGCAACCAGGTGGCCACCGTGCTCGCGGGATCACTCGCCCCGGTCATCGCCACCTTCTTGCTTCGTGAGTTCGACTCGTGGGTGCCGATTGCCATCTATGTCGCTGTTGCATCGATGATCTCGGTGATCTCGGTGATCTTCATGCGAGAGACGAAGGGCAAATCACTCGACGACGTCGATGCCGAGACCGGTTTGATCCACGGCACCGTCACCCGGGCGACCGCCGACCTCGTTTCCGAATCCACTACTACACACCTCAAGTAAGGAGTACGCACGCTATGCGAACTGTTTCTCATTGGATCAACGGCAAGCCTGTCGAAGACGGTGTCCAGCGGCACCCGGTCACCGACCCAGCCACCGACACCATCGTCGCCGAGGTCTGGCTGGCCGGAGACGTGATCGCCGATTCCGCGATCGATGCGGCAGCAGCAGCTGCGGACGCATGGGCGAACACCAACATGTCCAAGCGCGCACACGTGCTGTTCCGCTTCCGCGATCTTCTGCTCGCGAACAAGGACGAACTCGCCCAACTGATCACCACCGAACACGGCAAGACTCTCGATGACGCCACCGGTGAGATCATGCGCGCGGCGGAGTCGGTGGAACTGGCCTGCGGCGGACCAGCGCTCGCCCACGGCATCACGTCGTTGCAGACCGGCCCCAACATCGACACCCGGTCGATGATGCATCCGGTGGGCATCTGTCTCGGTATCACCCCGTTCAACTTTCCCGTGATGATGGGACTGATGATGGTGTCGGTGTCGCTCGCGGCCGGAAACACCTTCATCTGGAAGCCCAGCGAGCAGGACCCCGGTGCCTCGGTGCGGATTGCCGAGCTGTTCCAGGAGGCCGGTCTGCCCGACGGTGTTCTCAACGTCGTGCACGGGCAGCAGGACGTGGTCAACCGGCTGATCGACGACCCGCGCACCCAGGCTCTGTCGTTTGTCGGATCCAGCGACGTCGCCCACATCCTCTACCAGCGGACCGCGGTGGCAGGCATGCGCTGCCAAGCATTCGGCGGGGCGAAGAACCACATGGTCGTGATGCCCGACGCCGATCTCGACACCGTCGCCGACCAGCTCACGTCCTCCGCATTCGGAGCGGCCGGGCAGCGGTGCATGGCGATCTCGGTCGCCGTTGTCGTCGGCGACGTCTACGAGCAGCTGCTCGAGCGGCTTACCCCGCGGGCGGAGGCGGTCCGTATGAACTCCGGTGTCGTAGCGGGCACCGAAGTCGGCCCGGTGGTCAGCCGCAACGCCCAACAGCGCATCCAGGAGCTGGTTGAGGCCGGAATCGCCGATGGTGCAACAGCGGTCGTCAACCGCAGCCGCGAGCAGGTCCCAGGCTACGAGAACGGCTATTTCGTGGGCCCGACCATCCTGGCCGGGCTCCCGATCGACTCTGCCGCCTACCAGCAGGAGATCTTCGGCCCGGTGCTCGTCGTCCTCAATGTCGACACCCTCGACGAGGCGATCGCGTTGATCAAGAACCACCGCTACGGCAACGGCGCCTCGATCTTCACCAACAACGGCTCGGCGGCCAACCAATTCACCCGGGAGGCGACCGCAGGCATGGTCGGCGTAAACGTCGCAATCCCCGTGCCAGTCGCCACCTACGCGGTCCAGGGGTGGAAGGATTCGGTGTACGGCGACACCGGCCTGAACAACGCGTCGTGGAGCTTCTACACCCGCCCGAAGTACATCACCTCGCGGTGGGAGACCAACGCCGGCATGGACTTCGGATTCCGGCCCAACTGAGAACCCACCACCGTCGGGCGGCCGCGGCAGAATTCACATCGCCGCGGCCGCCCGACCACCAATCACTCGATCAGATTTAGTGAGGTCAGAACCGTGCAGGCAGTGTTGCTCGAGACGATCGACGGGAACGTGACACCCACGTTGTCCACGATAGATGAACCCGAACTCAGGCCGGGACACGTACGTATCGCGGTGCGCGCCGCCTCGATCAATCGGGCGGACCTGCTGATCCGGGCGGGCACGCACACCCCCGCGGCCGCCGCGGCAGATGCTCCCCCGATCGCCGGGCTCGATGCCTGCGGCGAGGTCATCGAGGTGGCCCCCGATGTCACGGGGATCAGCAAGGGCGATCGCATCATGGCGATGGTGCCCGGCGGCTTGGCCGAGGAGGTCATCGTGCCGGCCGCAGCCGCGGTGCCGGTGCCCAGCGCGTGGTCCTTCGTCGACGGCGCCGCAGCGATCACCGCGTTGATGACCGAGCACAACGCGTTGGTGACCGCGGCGCGCCTGCAACCGGGTGAGACTGTTCTCGTGCACGCAGCGGCCTCGGGCGTTGCCACGCAGGCGATCCAACTGGCGAAGGTGCTCGGCGCCGGGCGCGTGTTCGGTACCACACGGTCACATTCGGATTCGCCGGTACTGCGTGAGCTGGGACTCGACGAGCTCATCAATGTCTCGGAAGCCAACTTCGCCGACCGCATCCTGGAGTTGACCGACGGCGGTGGTGTCGATGTGATCCTCGATCACGTCGGCGGACCGTACCTCGAGGACAACATTCGAGCGGCCGCGATCAAGGCGCGCATCATCGGTGTCGGCCGGCTGGGCGGCGCAACGGGAACGTTGGACCTGGAGGAACTCGCCCGCAAGAGGGTGGAACTGATCGGTGTGACGTTCAGGACGCGCAGCGACGAGGAGAAGTTCGCCATCGCCCAAGCTCTTCGGGACGTCGACCTGGAAACCAATGCGGACAGTCTGCGGCCCCTGATCCACGGCACCTACCCGTGGGAGAAGGTTCTCGAAGCCCAGGAAGGGCTCTCGACCAACAAGCACGTCGGCAAGATCGTGCTCGAGGTCGGGTGAAATGACGATCGCCGCCGCCCGCATCCGGCGTGGCGGTGATCGCCAGGGCCCGGGCCGGCTCCCACCGGTCCGCGTCCTGACCGCGGTACCCAACCTGTACTGCGACCCTGAGCAACCGGGCGCCGGGAACGGGCACTTCCGCGGGTCCCGGCGTCCCGGTATTTAGTTGCACACCCACTAGGAGGCACCCGTGCGCGCAGTCCACCTCGTCGAGTACACCGGTCCCGATGGTTTGAGGATTGTCGATACCGACGAACCGGTCGGCGACGGAAAGGTTGTGGTGGACCTGCACGCCGCTGGGGTCGCCTTTCCGGACCTGTTGCAGTCCCGGGCGGGTTATCAGGTGGTCCGCCCTCTGCCGGCGCTCCTCGGCATGGAGGGGGCCGGTGTCGTGCGCAGCGCACCCGACGGCCACGGTCTCAGACCCGGCCAGCGGGTGGCCGTATTCAGCGACGCAGGGACCTGGCAGCAAACTGTCGCCGTCGACCCCCGGTCGGTGTTTCCCCTTCCGGACACGGTCTCGTTCGCGGCGGGCGCCGGATTCCTGCTCAACTACCTCACCGTGCACTTCGCTCTCGACGAGCGCGCCCGGTACCGTCCCGGCGAAACCGTTCTCGTGCACGGTGCGGCGGGCGGCGTCGGTGTGGCTGCCCTGCAGGTCGCTTCGGCGCTCGGTCTCGACACGATCGCCGTGGTCAGCACCGACGCCAAGGCCGAGGTCGCCCGCGCACACGGGGCCACTCACGTCATCGGTGTCGACGGATTCAAGGATCACGTCCTCGAACTCACGCAAGGCCGCGGGGTCGACATCATCCTCGACCCTGTCGGCGGCGAACGATTCACCGACAGCCTCCGCAGCCTCGCCCCCGGAGGGAGGACGGTGGTGCTCGGATTCACCGCCGGACAGATCCCCACCGTCAAAGTCAATCGTTTACTGCTCAAGAATATCTCGGTCGTCGGAGCGGGCTGGGCTGAGTACATGCGCGCCGACCCCTCCTATCCCGCCAGACAGTGGGCCACGCTCGGACCACTTCTCGACAACGGGGACCTGACCATTGTCGAGCCCACCCTCTACCCGATGGAACGCGCTGCCGACGCATTGCGCGCCCTGGATGCGCGAGCTGCCAGCGGCAAGATCGTCCTCACACTCCGGTAGCCGGCGAACTGACTCGGATGTGCATCCCGGTAGGCGTACATCGATTCACCTCAGGAACCCAGACGACGTAACAAATCGCGGAAGACATGTGGGGTGCCATCCGCACCTGCAGTTGAAGGGAACAAGATCACCATGTCGAGCCTTGAAGTGGTTGCGGAATCACCTACAACCGAAACACCCGTGGGAGCGACTATTGGCGTGGTCACCGAATCACAACCTGCCGAGTCGAGGGTGGCTGCAACTCCGGCCACCGTCGCACAGCTGATCGAGCTGGGTTACCACGTCCGTGTCGAGTCGGGCGCGGGAGTGCGAGCCAGTTTCACCGACGATGCCTACGCAGCGGCCGGTGCCACCGTGGTCTCGAAGAGCGATGCTTGGTCGAGCGATATCGTTCTGAAGGTCACTGCCCCGGCAGACGACGAGATCGACCGCCTACTACCCGGTTCCACGCTCGTCGGCCTACTCAGCCCAGCCCAGAATCCTGATCTGATCGACAAGCTGACGGCCCGTCAGGTCACCGCGCTAGCGATGGACACTGTCCCCCGCATCTCGCGTGCACAATCGATGGATGTGCTGAGCTCGATGGCCAACATCGCAGGCTACCGGGCGGTGATCGAAGCCGCACACGAGTTCGGCCGGTTCTTCACCGGCCAGGTGACCGCAGCCGGGAAGGTCCCGCCGGCGAAGGTCCTCGTCGCCGGAGCGGGTGTAGCCGGCCTCGCCGCAATCGGCGCGGCAAGCAGCCTCGGCGCGATCGTACGCGCCACCGACCCGCGTCCCGAAGTCGCCGACCAGGTCAAATCCATCGGCGGCGAGTACCTGCCGGTCCTGGTCAACGAAAACCAGATGCAGTCGTCCGACGGGTACGCGAAGGCCACCAGCGACGCCTACAACCGGCGCGCCGCGGAGATCTACTCCGAACAGGCCCGCGACGTCGACCTCATCATCACCACAGCCCTGATCCCGGGACGACCGGCGCCCCGCCTGATCACCGCAGCGGATGTGGCAACCATGAAGAGCGGCTCGGTGATCGTGGACATGGCCGCCTCCCACGGCGGTAACGTCGAGGGCAGCGTCGCAGGCCAGGTCGTGCGAACAGCCAACGGCGTCACGATCATCGGATATACAGACCTCGCCGGCCGGCTGCCCGCCCAGGCATCACAGCTGTACGGCACCAATCTGGTCAACCTTGCCAAGCTGGTTACCCCGAACAAGGACGGCCAGTGGGCCCTCGATCTCGACGACGTTGTCCAACGCGGCATCACCGTCGCCCACAACGGCGAAAAGCTCTGGCCGCCACCGCCGGTCTCGGTCAGCACTGCCCCTGCGCCGGCGCCGGCGCAGACACCCCAACCGCCACCTACACCCGTGACGAAGACGCGTTCGATCGGAACCACACTCGGACTCGTCGCCACCGGCATCATGGCGCTCTTTCTCGTGACCGCCTGTGCCCCCGACCCGATCCCGCGCCACTTCACCGTCCTGGTGCTGTCGATCGTGATCGGCTACTACGTGATCGGGAAGGTACACCACGCATTGCACACCCCACTGATGTCGGTCACCAACGCCATCTCCGGTGTCATCGTGGTCGGCGCTCTACTACAGGTCGCTACCGGCGACCCCATCGTCCGCGTCCTCTCGGCCGTCGCGATCCTGCTTGCATCCATCAACGTCTTCGGTGGCTTCGCGGTAACCCGCCGCATGCTTGCCATGTTCTCGAAGGGAGCCTGAGATGTCATTCGAGTCGGTGGCGACCGCGGCGTACCTCGTCGCATCCCTACTCTTCATCCTGTCACTGGCTGGCCTCTCGAAGCATGAAACCGCCAAACGCGGTCTCACTGCGGGCGTCGCCGGCATGCTCATCGCCCTGGTCGCGACCGTCGGCCTGGTTCTCGACGACCACCCTGGCCCCGCCGCCGTCGCTCTACTGGTGATCGCAGTCGTCGCCGGTGCCGCCATCGGCCTGTGGCGGGCCCGCATCGTCCACATGACCGGCATGCCCGAGCTCATCGCGCTGCTGCACTCCTTCGTCGGTCTCGCCGCCGTCCTGGTCGGATGGAACGGCTACCTCGCCTCCGATCACCTCGAGGGCGCGCTGGCCCGCATCCACCACGCCGAGGTCTTCATCGGGGTCTTCATCGGCGCAGTGACCTTCACCGGCTCCATCGTGGCGTTCCTCAAACTCTCCGCCCGAGTCAAGTCGAGTCCCCTGGTTCTGCCCGGCAAGAACCTGATCAACCTCGGAGCCCTTACCCTCTTCGTCGGTTTGACTGTCGCCTTCGTGATCCATCCACTTGCGTGGGAGCTGGTCGTCGTCACCATCGTCGCCCTCGCGCTGGGCTGGCATCTGGTCGCGAGCATCGGTGGCGGTGACATGCCCGTCGTCGTGTCCATGCTCAACTCGTACTCCGGGTGGGCGGCCGCAGCCTCCGGCTTCCTGCTCGGCAACGACTTGCTCATCGTCACCGGCGCATTGGTCGGTTCCTCCGGCGCATACCTGTCATACATCATGTGCCAGGCCATGAACCGGTCCTTCCTCTCGGTTATCGCAGGCGGCCTCGGCATCGAGGCCCCGACCACCGGGGACACCGATTATGGCGAGCACCGCGAGATCAACGCCGACGACACCGCGCAGCTACTCGCCTCGGCATCGTCGGTCGTCATCACGCCCGGATACGGGATGGCCGTCGCACAGGCGCAGTACCCCGTCGCGGAGTTGACCCGCATCCTCCGCGAGAGCGGGGTGAACGTCCGGTTCGGCATCCATCCAGTCGCCGGTCGCCTGCCCGGCCACATGAATGTACTGCTGGCCGAAGCGAAGGTTCCCTACGACATCGTGTTCGAGATGGACGAGATCAACGACGACTTCGCCGACACCGACGTCGTGCTCGTCATCGGCGCCAACGACACCGTCAACCCGGCAGCCGCCGAAGACCCCGGCAGCCCGATCGCCGGAATGCCGGTACTCCGTGTCTGGGACGCCGCCGACGTGGTCGTGTTCAAACGGTCCATGGCCGCCGGCTATGCCGGCGTTCAGAACCCACTCTTTTTCCGCGACAACACACAAATGCTCTTCGGCGACGCCAAGGACCGCGTCGAAGACATCCTCCGGAGCCTTCGCGACAACCCGGTCTTCGCCGCAACGAGCGCACCCTCCACGACACGGTAAGGCCCGGACCGAGGGCGTGGCGTCCATCCGAATCAGTGGACTCCAAGGCCTCGACGTGTCGAGTTCCGTGCCCCTGTAGCTCGCCAACCACGCACACCTGACTGCGAAACACACAACTCACACATTTCACATCACACAACAAGCGAAGGATTGCTCGTGACCAGTTCTGTCATCGTGGCCGGGGCGCGGACCCCTGTGGGTCGGCTGCTGGGTTCGTTGAAGGATCTCTCGGGGTCGGATCTGGGTGGGGTCGCGATCCGCGGCGCCCTGGAGAAGGCGGGTGTGGCGCCGGAGCAAGTCGAGTACGTGATCATGGGTCAGGTCCTCACTGCGGGGACCGGGCAGATTCCGGCCCGGCAGGCTGCCGCCGCGGCGGGGATCCCGATGAGCGTGCCCGCGCTGACGATCAACAAAGTGTGCCTGTCCGGGGTGAATGCGATCGCGCTGGCCGATCAGATGATCCGGGCCGGAGAGTTCGACGTCGTCGTTGCCGGTGGCCAGGAGTCGATGTCGCGGGCCCCGCACATGCTCGAGAAGTCTCGCACCGGGTTCAAATACGGCGACGTGACGCTGCGCGATCACATGGCTTACGACGGGTTGCACGACATCTTCACCGACCAGGCGATGGGGAACCTGACCGAATCCGCCAACAGCGGTGACCGATTCATCAGCCGGGAGGAGCAGGACGCGTTCGCCGCCGCATCGCATCAACGGGCTGCATTCGCGTGGAAAGACGGCATATTCGATTCCGAGGTCGTGCCTGTGCCCGTCCCGCAACGCAAGGGCGATCCGGTGCTGTTCACCGCCGACGAGGGCATCCGGGCGGAGACCACCGCCGAGTCGTTGGCCGGGTTGCGGCCGTCGTTCGCCAAGGGCGGGACGGTGACCGCGGGGTCGGCGTCTCAGATCTCCGACGGTGCCGCCGCGGTGGTGGTCATGTCGAAGAGCAAGGCGCTCGAACTCGGGCTGTCCTGGATCGCGGAGATCGGCGCCTCCGGGCAGGTCGCCGGACCGGACTCGACGCTGCAGTCCCAGCCCGCGAACGCGATCGCGAAGGCGTGCGAGCGCGAGGGCATCACTCCCGCTGATCTGGATCTGGTGGAGATCAACGAGGCCTTCGCCGCGGTCGGGATCGCCTCGACCCGCGAACTCGGCATCGACCCCGAGAAGGTCAACGTCAACGGCGGCGCCATCGCGATCGGGCACCCCCTCGGCATGTCCGGTGCGCGGATCACCCTGCATCTCGCGCTGGAGTTGGCCCGCCGCGGCGGTGGCACCGGCGCCGCCGCCCTGTGCGGCGGGGGCGGGCAGGGGGACGCCCTGATCCTCCACGTCCCGAAGACGTAGCCTCGCGCCCTCGCCGTCGTGGCTCCCGCCCCCTAGCAGCACCCCCTCGAGTTACACGTTGCCCGGCGAATCCTCTCGGAGGCAGGACACCACCTCGAGCTCGCCGATCGTGGCGCGCCGCACCGCTAGGTCTCACCGGTGTGGGCGCGCGAACGCCGCGGAAGGTGAGGTGCCTGAGCGCGTTGGGGCGTGTCACGAGGCGGACATCGTGTGCCCTTCTCAGTTCCGAGAATAAGAACGAAAGTTGAGACATGACAGTTCGTGTGGATCGGCGGGGACCCGTCGCCACCTTCACGTTCGACCGCCTCACGAAGCGCAATGCCTTCGATGCTGCGATGACGGCTGCACTCGACTCGGCGTTGAACGATTTCGAAGATGACGACTCTCTCCGTGTTGGCATCATCACAGGTGGTACCGAAGCCTTTTCGGCGGGTACCGACGTAGTTTCCTGGGCAGGCGAGCCGACGCCCCGTGGAGGCCCATACGGGGTTGCCGGACGCACCATAACAAAGCCGCTCATTGCGGCGGTGGAGGGCATCGCGGCCGGCGGCGGCTTCGAGATTGCACTGTCCGCGACGATGATCGTTGCTTCGACCGCTTCGACCTTCTCCTTCCCTGAGGTCAAGCTCGGCCTCATCGCGGAGTGTGGAGGCCTCTTTCGCGGACCGCGCGCGCTGCCGCTGAACGTCGCGCGAGAGCTCCTACTGACAGGCGGGACACTTTCTGCCACCCGCGCGTACGCGCTTGGTCTCGTCAACAGGCTCACCGTTCCCGGCGAGGCGTTGAGTGAAGCCCTCGAGCTTGCAACGAGCATCGCCACTGTTGCTCCCATCGCGGTGCGTCAAACTCTCGAGGCCCTCGAAGCCCTTCACTGTGCAGACGACGAGATCGGCTGGAATGCGACAGATCGCGCGAAGGAAGCGGCACGCGGATCAGCTGATGCGCTCGAAGGAGTGGCCGCCTTCAAGGAACGCCGGTCGCCCCGATGGACAGGTAGGTAGCCGGTTCTGGCCGTCCGCGGTCAGAGACGAACACCCATGAATCACCGACGTCGAGTTCAGACGATGTTGAACCAACGCCACGATCCATGGTCATGGAAGGAAGGAATCGCGTGTTCGCAGTCTATGCAGCGGAGGCCAGGCCGGATGATCCGCTCTCCGCCCTGAGAGTCGGCGACCGGCCGGAACCGGACGTGCCACCAGGGCACCTGGCAGTCAATATTCACACTGCCAGCCTGAACATGCACGACCTGTGGACTCTGCGGGGTGTGGGCATCGGCAAGGATCAGTTCCCGATGACACTAGGGATGGATGGTGCAGGCACAACTGACGACGGCACCGAAGTGGTCATCCACTCCGTGATCCCGTCGCAGGGATGGTGTGGCGATGAAACGCTCGATCCTCACCGTAGTGTCCTGACGGAGGGGTACCAGGGCACATTTGCCGAGCGAGTCGTTGTCCCGCGGTCCAACGTTCTTCTGAAGCCAGCATCGATGTCGTTCAGCGAGACCGCCTGCATGGGTACGGCCTGGCTCACCGCCTACCGAATGTTGTTCGTCAAGTCTGAACTCAGAGCCGGCCAAACGATTCTCGTTCAGGGCGCTTCCGGTGGGGTTACGACGGCGCTTATCCAGCTCGCGAGAGCAGGGGGGTTTCGCGTGTGGGCAACCGGCAGGACGAAGGCGAAGCGGTCCCTCGCTGCCAGCCTAGGTGCCGACGCGGTGTTCGAGCCTGGAACACGTCTGCCAGAACGCGTCGATGGTGTGTTCGACAGCGTGGGTAGGGCGACCTGGTCGCACTCGATTCGAGCACTCAAGCCGGGAGGCGTCTTGGTCACATGTGGCGCGACGACCGGCGACGCCACGTCTGCCGAACTGCAGCGTGTGTTTTACCTCCAGCTTCGCGTGATCGGGTCGACCATGGGCACAAGGAGCGAGCTTGCGGACCTGTTGACCCTGTGCACCGAGGCGAAGATACGTCCCCAGATCGGAGCGGAGCTTCCAATGATGCAGGCGGAGAAGGCGTTCAACTTGATGGTGGAGGGCGATACTAGCGGCAAGATCGTATTAACCTCGATCTTTCCTGAGTCC
>NZ_LTCZ01000215.1:0-3504 GCF_001583455.1 Rhodococcus sp. LB1
CGGAGTCGAAGGTGACTGTGCCCCGCGGCGCGGTCCCGCCTGGCGACGAGGCCTTATGTGGAACTCCACATAAAGTTTCCTATGAGGAGCCCGAGAATATGCGGCGTCCGCCCGGTCGCGTCGACGCGGGCCTGGTCGGCGGGGATCTGATATTGGTTCGAGTCCGCATATTCAGAGGCTTTCGAGGAAGGCGAGGAGCGCATCGGGTGGGTGGTAGCGCCCTGGCGGCGTGCCTGGCGGGGCGGTCCGGGCGAGCGCCTTCTCTTTGAGGTCGAGGTCGGCGTGCATATAGACGCTGTAGGTGGTGCGGATGTCTTCGTGTCCGAGCCAGAGGGCGATAGTGGCGGCATCGACGCCGTGCCGTCGGAGGGTCATGGCGCAGCTGTGTCGCAGGGTGTGGGGGCTGACCGTCTTTCCTGTCAGCGATGGGCAGGACGCTGCAGCGGCCGCGACGTGACGGTCGACGAGGCGCCGGATCGCGTCGCGGCCGAGCGGTCTGCCGGAGGGGCCTGGGAACAGTGGATCGTCGGGCGCCCCGGCTCGCTCGATTAACCAGGCTTGCAGCAGCAGTCGGGTCTGCCGGCGCAGTGGCGTGATCCGCTCCTTGCGGCCTTTGCCGAAACAGCGCACGTGTGCGCCTGCGCCGAGATGGACGGCGCCGCAGGTCAGGGCGGTGAGTTCGCTGACCCGCAGCCCGGTTTCGAGGGCGAGCAGCAACAGTGCGTGATCACGTCGCCCGATCCTGGTCGAGCGGTCCGGCGCCGCGAGTAGCGCTTGCATCTCGGCGTCGGTGAGGTAGGTGATCAGGGCCCGGTTGGTGCGCTTGGGCGGGATCGCAAGCACGCGTTGGATCACCGCGGCGGATTCGGGGTGGCGGTAGGCGGCGAAACGGAACAGCGACCGAACGGCGGTGAGTCTGGCATTGCGGGTGCGGACGCTGGCGCCGCGTTCGGTCTGCAGGTGGCTCAGGAACGCGCCGATCAGCGGTCCGTCGAGGTCGTCGATGTCCAACTGGTGTGGTGCTTTGCCGGTGCGGCGCTGCGCGAACCGCAACAGGAGGCAGATCGCGTCGCGATAGGAGGCCACGGTATGCGGGCTGGCATCGCGCTGACCGATCAAGCGTTCGGTGAAGAACGCCTGCAGCAGTGGGGCGAGCGTGCTCATGGCTGCACCTCGATCGCGTCGAGCCGGTCGGCGATGAGTTCGAGCAACTCGGGGACCGCCGTCATGTACCAGTAGGTGGATTTCGGTGCGACGTGGCCCAGGTAGGTGGACAGCAGCGGCAGCCGTTGCTCGACGTCCAGGCCTTGCCGGTACCAGCGGATCAAGGTGTTCACGGCGAAGCTGTGTCGCAGGTCGTGCAACCGGGGAGGGCGATGATGGCCAGAACCGGCCAGCCCTGACTCGCGCACCAGGCGCGGGAACACGGTGCTGACGTTGTCGCGCAGCAGCCTTGTTCCTGTTGTGGAGGTGAAAAAGCTTGTGCTGCTTGGTGGGTGGTGATGCTGTCTTCCGTCGTGGCGGTATCGTCGTGCGTCGCGGCGGTGGGCGTAGCCGGCGAGCGCCTCGACGGTGCTCGGGTGCACGGGGATTTGGCGGGACTTGCCGTACTTGCTGTTGCGGATGGTCAGCAGCCCCTGCTGGAGGTCCACATCGTCGCGATCGAGGCGGACCGCCTCCCCCTCTCTGATGCCGGTGACGGCGACGAGCCCGATCAAGGTCTGATAGGTGTCCGCGCGATGCACGGTGGGCAGGCGACCTGCCGCCGTGAGGAGCTCGGCGATGTCGTCGTCGGTGTAGATGTAGGGCACGATCCGGTGACTGGGCGCGGGGATCAGACCAGCAGGGGGAATCTCGGTGGCCGGATCAAACGCGCTGAGGTAGCGGGCGAAGGCTCGGACGGTGCTCAGCCTGACCGCCCACCACGTGCGCTTCGCACTCGATGGTTGCTTGGCCCAGTCCACGGCATGGTTGATCGTCAGGTGCTCGGCGCCGACGGTGTCCAGGTAGGCCACGAACTGTGCGAGCATCTGGCCTTGGTAGACGAGTTTGTAGCCCATGGCGCGGCGGGTGGCCAGGTAGTCCGCCGCCGCGCTGCGATAGTCGGTCATCGGGCACCACCCGGCCAGGGTGTGGCGAGGTCGCGCAGAGCCAGATGATCGACCTTGGCGTAGATCGCCGTGGTCGCGATGGTGTGGTGGCGCAACACTTCCGCCACCTCGGGAAGCGAGGCGCCCGCCTGCAGCAGCTGCGTCCCGGCCGTGTGGCGAAGGCGGTGGGAGCCGAAGCTGCCCAGCCCGGCACGTTCGCTCGCGGCCCGCGCTACCTCGCTCACCCCGTCCGGGGTCAGCCCACGGAGCGGGGCGCACGCGCGGAGGAACACTTCTCGCTCGGGCCGGCGTGGGCGCCCCCGGCGCAGGTATGCGGCGATGGCCGCTCCCACGTCCGGCGGCAGCGGCAGGCGTTCCTCGGTGCGGCCCTTGCCGCGCACGACGATCTCGCCGGTCCGCCAGTCGATGTCGTCCAGGCGAAGCGCGGACACCTCGGCGGCGCGTAGCCCGAGCCGCACGAGCAGCAGCAAGATCGCGTAGTCGCGCCGCCCGAGCGGGCGCCGCCGGTCGCAGCTGGACAGCAACGCCGCGACCTGCGTCGAGGTCAGGCCGCGGGGCAGCGTGGCGCCGCTCCACCGCGCCACCGATGGGACCGCGCCAACCAGCGACACGCTGATCAACCCCTCGACCAGGGCGAAGCCAAGGAACGACCGCAGCCCGGTAGCGAGGCGTTCGGCTCCTCGGGTGCTGACCTGCCGGCACTGCGAGGTCATGAATTCGCTCACGTCGGCAGCGCTCAGCTCGTGCAGTTCGCGGACCGGGTGGGCTGCCAGGAACAGCGTCACGACCGGCACGTAGTTGGCTGCCGTGTCCGGCACCAGACCGCGCTCCACCGTGAGGTAGTCCCGGTAACGCTCGATCAACACCTGCTGCTCAGACCGCACCGGCAGAGCAGCCGGCGCGGTAGCCACGCCGATGTCGCTCAGGTAGTCAACGAGCCAGGACAACGATCTCGCTGTGGGCCGCCGCGAGCGGTTCTTCGCTCGACGCGCGGCAGCGAATTGCTCGATCAACTCCTGACTCAGGTCGCTCGCGGTCAGGCCGCGCCGGTGCAGGAACTTGCTCAACCCGCCGGCCAGCTGCAGATGCCGCTCAACCAATCGGGGCGTGTAACCCAGCCTCGTCAACCACTCCGCCATCCCCGGCGCCCACGGCGCCAGCGGACCTGTCATAGCCATCGTTAACTCCTCTCGAAACTTCCTGAGAGGCGAAGCCTGCCCGCCGCAGCGCGCCGTGACTATGCGGATCGATCCGCTCAATGCTGACGCCTGACCAGGCCCGCGTCGACGCGACCGGGCGGACGCCGCATATTGTCGGGCTCCTCATAGGAGGCCCAGGTCGACTACGGCAAGCTCGGCATGTGGCGCAACCCTGCCACCGACCGGCGGGTGGC
>NZ_LTCZ01000216.1:0-1938 GCF_001583455.1 Rhodococcus sp. LB1
TGCTCGGGCGTGCTGAGTCGAGGGTAACCCGAGCGGGCGGGGTGCGGGTCAGGTTGCGGCGGTGGGGCGGTGTCCGGGTCGTTTGCGGGGTCGGTAGGACGGTCCGTCCATCAGGGTTTGATGGCTGGTGTTGATGAGCCGGTCGAGGAGCGACTCGGCGACGACCGGGTTCGGGAACAGCGGGTACCAGTCCTTCGGGGCGCGGTTGCTCGTCAGAATCAGGGGTTTGCCGGCGATGGCGCGATCGGAAACCAGATCGTAGAGGTCGTCGGACTGGGTGGTGGTGTGCTCACGCATCGCAAAATCATCGATAATCAACACCAGCGGCCGGGTGTATTCGCGGATCCGCTGACCGATGGTGCGGTCGGCATGGCCGCCGGCGAGATCGGCGAGCATGCGGGAGCACTTGACGAACCGCACGTCCCCGCCGCGGCGGGCGACGTGATGCCCAAGCGCTTGTGCCACATGGGTTTTGCCTACTCCAACGGGACCGTAGAGGATCACCGACTCGCCGGCATCGAGCCAGCGCAGGGCGGCCAGGTCCCGCAGCATCGCCGCCGGAAGTTTCGGATTCGCGGTGAAATCGAAGTCCTCGAACGTGGCCGGTTGCTCGAACCGCGCTCGTCGCAGCCGACGGGCCAGCGCCGCGGTTTCCCGGCGGGCGATCTCATCCTCGCACAGCACTTGCAAGAACTCGAGGTGTCCGAGCTGCCCGTCCCGGGTCTGAGCGAGCCGGGCGTCGAGCGTGTCGAGCATCCCGGTCAACTTCAACGTCTTCAGCGCAGCCCGCAGGCTGGGGTCGTGAATGGTCATGACGATTCCTAGTGGTCTGATGAAAGTAATTGGTGTGCAGCATGCGTCGGTGCAGCGTTCAACACTTCAGGCGGTGCGTTCGGTGTCGAAGGCGTCGGGTCCGCGCAGGAACGCCGGCGCCGGCGTGGGGGCCGGTGTGGGCTGTCCGTCGTGTTCGGTGCCGGCGGCGAGGATGCCCTTGACGGTGCGGTAGCTGGGGTCACCGACCTCGAGGGCGCGGGCGCAGGCCGCGTCCAGGCGGGCGTCGTCGTAGCGGTCCCGCAGCCGGACGATGCCCTGGATCGCCCGCAGCCGGTGCAGCGCGTTGACCTGCGACAACTCGGCGACGACCGCGACGGCGCCGGGACCGATCTGCTCGGCCTGCGCCCGACACCAGACCACGGTCTGCAGCGTGTAGGCGATCTTGTGCGGCGGGTAGTGCTCGGGGTTCGTCGACCGCCCCGACAGGTGCAGCACATGCGTGGCGGCCACCTGCTCGGTGTGGAAGATCTGCACCACGTCGCCGCAGGTGCGGACCAGCACCTGCTGGCCGATCAGCCGCCAGGGCACCGAATACAGGGCCTTGCCGGCCTTGACGTGACAGTCCGGGGCGACCTTCCCGACCTGATAGAGGACCAGCTCGAACGGTTTCGGAGGAAGCGCTGTGAGACTGCGCCTTTCGATGGCGTCGAACACCGCCGCGGGTTGCGCACCGTCGAGACCACGGTGATTGTGGAGCCCGTAGACGTCGGTGCACCAGGCCAGGGCGGCGTCCTGCATCTGCGCCAGTGAGGTGAACTCGCGGCCCTTGAAGTACGAGTCGCGGATATAGGGCATCGGGCGCTCGATCCTGGGTTTATCCTTGGGTTTTCCTGCGCGGGCGGGGTCGATCAACACCCGGTAGTAGGCGGCGAGTTCGGCGTAGGCGCGGTTGATCTTCGGGTCATACAGGTCAGGCCGGTCGACCCCGGTTTTGAGGTTGTCGCACACGATCCGGGCCGGCGTGCCGCCGAAGAACTCGAACGCCGCCACGTGCGAGGCGCACCACGAACTCTGGTCCATCCGCAGCACCGGCTGCACGAACAGCATCCGTGAGCAGGACAGGATAATCGCGAACGCCCACACCGCCACCCGCCGGTCGGTGGC
>NZ_LTCZ01000217.1:0-15197 GCF_001583455.1 Rhodococcus sp. LB1
GCTGCGCAGCACCGGCCCTTTCTCCTGTCAGGTGGGCGCGCCGTCCGAGTCTGCCGGAGACGCAGCGGCTGCCGGCGAGATGAGCCCGGCGTCGTCGAGCGCACGCCCGGTGAGCACCCGACCCACTTCGATCATCTCGGCGGCGCGATGGAAGTCGAGACTGCGGCACGCGTTCCGGGGCACCCGAACATGCACGTCCGGTGGGTACGCGGCGAGCTGGTAGCGAGCCAACGTCGCCTGCATCACGTCGAGCGAGCGGTTCATCACCGCGAACCGGCTGAACTTCGGGACGGCCACCGCGTCGCCCCCGACCACGGTCTGATCGTCGATCACCTGGCCGTCCGGCTCGTCCGACGGATCCGGATCGGTCTGCGCGGCGCCGAACCGTCCGACGACCGACCGCACGATGTCCAGGTCACGCAGCTGCGCGGCGCTCCGGCGGAAACGTGCCACCCATTCGTCCACCGGCCGCGAATCCGCGCTGACGTTCTCCGGGGCCAGCGAGCGACCGTCCCGATCCTCGGCGCTCAGGCTGATCCCGACGGTCAGGTCGGCGCTCACGGAGACGAGCGGCGCCATCGGCAGAGGGTCGAGCACCCCACCGTCGGCGAGCACCCGGCCGTTGAGCACGGACGGCGTGATGACGCCGGGGATGGCGATCGACGCACGGATGGCCGCGTCGACGGGTCCTCGCTGGAACCACACCGACCGGCCCGCAGCGAGATCGGTGGCCACGGCCGTATACGGGATGGGAAGGTCCTCGATGCGGATCTCGCCGAGCATCTCTCTGACCCGTTGCAGGATCTTCTCGGCGTGGATGGCTCCCGGCGCGGACACCGACAGGTCGAGAAGCCGCACGACGTCGAGCTGTGTCAGGCCGATCGCCCACCGGGTGAAGTCGTCGAGCTTGCCCGCAGCGTGGAGTCCCCCCACCAGGGCACCCATCGACGATCCTGCGACTCCGACGATCTCGAATCCGCGCTCCTCGAGTACCTGGATCGCTCCGATGTGGGCGTACCCCCGCGCACCGCCGCTACCCAGAGCCAGCCCAACGCGCCTCGGTCCGGTCATCGGATGATCGTACGCGGACGAGAACGTCGGACCGTCAGGACAGACCGTTGTCCGGAAGCCGCAGGTCCGGCTTGTCGAGCTCCTCGATGTTCACGTCCTTGAACGTGATGACGCGGACATACTTCACGAAGCGCGCGGGACGGTACATGTCCCACACCCATGCATCGGACATGCGCAGCTCGAAGTAGATCTCCCCGTCCGCGTTGTGCGGCAGCAACTCCACCGAGTTGGCCAGATAGAACCGGCGCTCGGTCTCCACGACATAGGAGAACTGACCGACGATGTCCCGATACTCGCGGTAGAGCGACAGCTCCATCTCGGTTTCGTACTTCTCGAGATCCTCGGCACTCATCGGTCTCGGAGTCCTCCTGCTCTGGTGTGAATTGTCATCATCTCGCACTTCCGGAACTGTTATCCACTCGGTGTATCAGCGCCGCGACGTTCGACCACGAGCGGCGGTGCTCCGGGCACGGGCCCAGCTTCTCGAGAGCCGTCAGGTGCGCGGGCGTGTTGTAGCCCTTGTGGATCGCGAAACCGTAACCGGGATGTGTCTCGTCCATCGCGACCATTACCCGGTCGCGAGAGACCTTGGCCAGCACCGACGCCGCCGCGATGCATGCCGCCGCCCCGTCGCCGCCGATCACCGGCAGCGACGGGGCCGGCAGGCCCGGGACGCGGAAGCCGTCGGTGAGAACGTAACCCGGGGTGGTCGAGAGCCCGGCGACCGCACGTCGCATGCCCTCGATGTTGGCCACGTGGACACCCATACGGTCGACTTCCTCGGCCGGGAAAGACACGACGCTCCACGCCACTGCCAGCCGGGTGATGGCCGGGAACAGCTCTTCACGCGTACGTTCGGTGAGTTTCTTCGAATCGTCGAGGCGCGCCAGCGCCGGATACGGCTTCGGTGCGAGCACGCAGGCCGCCACGACGAGCGGGCCCGCACACGCACCCCGGCCTGCCTCGTCGACACCGGCCACCGGCCCGAGACCGCTGCGGACCAGGGCCGACTCCATCGTCCGCAGACCGGACGACCTGCGAATGACGATGCGTGGAGGCCAGGAAGTCACTTGCCCTGGATATCGGGTGAGCTGATCGTGCCCATCCGCGCCGGCGGCAACGCGATGAAGACCGCCTTACCGATCACGTTGTCGAGCGGGATGGTGCCTTGCATGTCGTCGCCCACGTGGTACCGCGAGTCCGCGGAGTTGCTGCGGTTGTCGCCCATCACCCACAGGTGGCCGTCGGGGACGGTGACCGGACCGAAGCAGCGTGCCGACTTCAACGCGGTGTCGCAGGCCTGCGAGCCGGGGACGAACGGGAAGTCCATGACGACGTAGGGCTCGTCGAGCGGTGTACCGTCGACCAGGATGCGGCCCTGGTCGTCGCAGCATTCGACGGTCTGACCACCGGTGGCGATCACCCGCTTGACGAGGTCGTTCTCGTCCGGGGGGACGAGTCCGACGAGGGAACCGAGTTCCTGCGCACCGCGGATCACCACGTTGGAGGACCGGGTGGAGACGAAATCCTGCGACCACGAATCGGGGCCGCGGAACACGATGACGTCACCCGGTTGCGGTTCACCGAAGCGGTAACCGATCTTCTCGACCACGATGCGGTCGCCGGTGCAGCCCGCGCACCCGTGCAGCGTCGGTTCCATCGATTCCGACGGAATGAGATACACCCGGGCGACAAACGTCTGCAACAGGAAACTCAGGACGAGCGCGACCAGAATCAGGATCGGCAACTCGCGGAGGAAGGAGCGGGGCTTCTTCTCGGGCTCCGCCGTACCGCCGTTCACGGCGGAGGTGGCGGCCGAATCGCCGGTGGTCTCGGATTCCGACGACAATGCCCGCTCCTTCGAAGAATCTGTCACGAAATCAGATTAGCCCGGCACTGCGAGTACGCAGTGCCGGGCTCATCGGAAAGGTCAGCGCTTTTCCTTGATCTTGGCGGCCTTGCCACGCAGATCGCGGAGGTAGTACAGCTTGGCGCGACGGACGTCACCGCGGGTGACGACCTCGATCTGTGCCAGGTTCGGGCTGTGGACCGGGAAGGTGCGCTCGACGCCGACACCGAAGGAGACCTTGCGGACGGTGAAGGTCTCGCGGACGCCGCCGCCCTGACGGCGGATCACGACGCCCTTGAAGACCTGCACGCGCTCCTTCGAGCCTTCGATGACCTTGACGTGCACGTTGAGGGTGTCGCCGGGACGGAACTCGGGAATGTCGTCGCGGAGGGACTTCTTGTCCAGGAAATCGAGAGTGTTCATCGGTGTTCCATCCTTGCGTTTTCGCAGGAGCAGAGGAACCGAGCGGCACCCGGACGTTCGGAGAACCCCGGTGCTCGTCTGGTTCGTGCCCAGATCAAGTATTGCTGCCTGGTCCAGGCAACCCGTCCATTGTGCCAGACGCCACCGGGTGAAGCGAAATCGGCGGCGGCGCCGCATGCACCACATGGTCGAGCTCCACCTCCGCCGCCACCCTGGCATGCTCCGCGGCCTCCTTCACGTGCTCCGCGCTGGGCGTCCCCGCGATGAAGTCCTGCACGAAGATCTTGGCCCGGATGACCGGCCGACGCCACTTTCGCTCCCGCTCGAGCGCGCGAAGCATCCGCTTCGGCTTGGAGGTGTACCGCCACCGGGCCCACGGTGCACTCGGCCGGCTCAACCGGAGCGCCCCGATCAGCAGGATCGGGAAAACGAACAGGCCGAGCAGCCCGGTCCAGATCTTCCCCTTCAGCAGCACCACCCCCGCGATGAGCAGGTTGATCACGGAAGACAACCCGATTGCGACCCGCACCCACGGATCCGGCGAATCCCGGAAGTCGGTGACGTTGATCAGTTCGAGCGGCCGGAGTCCGAGCAGCAGCAGACCCGTCACCGCGATCGCCACGAATACGGCATCGACCGACGTCCGGCCCTCATCCGCCCAGTACACGTCCTGCAGGTAGAAGATCAGCGCGAACTCGTCCAGCACCAGCGCGGCGCCGATCCCGAACAACGTGGCGAGGACGGCGCCGGTGGTCTGGGTGCCGTCCTCGTACACGGCGATGAGGGAAACTCCCGACACGAGCATCGTGACGACGCCGAACACCACGTGGTGGACGTGGTGCCCGCCGGGTTTCACGTTGCCCGGCCACCACGACACCTCGGCGCGGATCATCCGCACGCTCAATCGGATGAACAGGAAGGCCGCGAGAAACCCGAGCAGGAAAAAGAGCAGAGGCAGGCGCCCGTGCCCGACGATTTCCCGATCCAGCCATTCGTACATCGGCATCCACTATCCCAGTAAAGAACTGGTCACTCCATCGAAAAGTGGTGGCTCGTGTCGGGATGGTGACCTCTCTACTTGCCGAACCCCGCCTTCCGCAGCGCGTCGGCCATCGAACCGCCGGGCGCCGGGCGGGAGTCACGCCCGCGATCGCGTCCACCCTGCTGCTGCGGCTTGCCGCCGCGCCGATCCTGCGGCTGCCCGCCCCCCCGCCGATCCTGCCGCTGCCCGCCGCCGCGGGGACCGTCGTTCTTGCGGCCGGCCCCGACCTCGTCGTCGAGCCGCAGCGTCAGGCCGATGCGCTGACGGGCCTCGTCCACCTCGAGGACCTTCACCCTCACGACGTCGCCCGACTTGACGACGTCCCGCGGGTCCTTGACGAAGTTGTGGGACATCGCGGACACGTGAACGAGGCCGTCCTGGTGAACGCCGATGTCGACGAACGCGCCGAACGCCGCGACGTTGGTGACGACGCCCTCGAGCGTCATTCCCGGCTTCAGGTGCGACACCTTCTCGATTCCGGCCGCGAATGTGGCCGTCTTGAACTCCGGGCGGGGGTCGCGGCCGGGCTTCTCGAGCTCACCGATGATGTCGGTGACCGTGGGCAGACCGAATCGGTCGTCGACGAAGTCTGCCGGGTTCAGGCTGCGGAGCGCGGACGTGTTGCCGATGATCTCGCGCACGCCGGTGCCGCTGGCGCCGACGATCTTGCGCACCACCGGGTAGGCCTCGGGGTGGACGCTGGAGGCGTCGAGCGGGTCGTCCCCGTTGGGGATCCGCAGGAAGCCGGCGCACTGCTCGAACGCCTTCGGACCGAGTCTCGCGACGTCCTTGAGTCCCTTGCGGCTGCGGAACGGGCCGTTCTGGTCCCGGTGCGCGACGATGCTCTCGGCCAGCGAACCGGCGATACCGGACACGCGGGACAGCAGCGGCACCGACGCGGTGTTCACGTCGACGCCGACCGCGTTCACCGCGTCCTCGACGACCGCGCCGAGCGACCGCGCGAGCAGCGTCTCCGACACGTCGTGCTGGTACTGCCCGACGCCGATCGACTTCGGGTCGATCTTCACCAGTTCGGCGAGGGGATCCTGCAGGCGGCGCGCGATGGAGACTGCTCCACGGATCGACACGTCGAGGTCGGGCAGCTCCGCCGAGGCGTACGCGGACGCCGAGTACACGGACGCCCCGGCCTCGGACACCACGATCTTCGTCAGGTTGGTCGCGCCCGACTTGGCGATCAGCTCGGTCGCGAGCGCATCCGTCTCGCGGGACGCGGTGCCGTTCCCGATGGCGATGAGCTCCACGCCGTGCTTGGCGACGAGACCGGCGAGGGTGGCCAGAGAACTGTCCCACTTGTTCTGCGGCTGATGCGGGTAGATCGTTTCGTGAGCCACCACCTTGCCGGTGGCGTCCACGACCGCGACCTTCGTACCGGTCCGGAAACCGGGGTCGAGGCCCATCGTGGCGCGGGTACCGGCAGGCGCTGCCAGCAGCAGGTCGCGCAGGTTGTTGGCGAACACGTCGACGGCATCCTTCTCCGCCGACTGTCGCAGGCGCATCCGAGTGTCGATGCCCAGCGTGACGATCATCTTGGTGCGCCACGCCCACCGCACGGTGTCGAGCAGCCACCGGTCGGCGGGCCTGCCGCGATCGGCGATGCCGAACCGGCCGGCGATCCGGCCCTCGTAGACGGTGGGCTCGCCGGGGACGGGCTCCTCCGTGTCGGGTGCCAGGGTGAGCGTGAGCACCTCTTCCTTCTCGCCGCGCAGCACCGCCAGGATGCGGTGGGACGGGAGCTTGCCGAACGGCTCGGAGAACTCGAAGTAGTCGGCGAACTTCGCACCCTCGGTCTCCTTGCCCTTGCGGACCGCGGACACCAGTTGCCCCCGGGTCCACATCAACTCGCGGAGTTCACCCACCAGGTCTGCGTCTTCGGCGAAACGCTCGACGAGGATCGCGCGCGCACCCTCGAGCTGTTCGGCCGTGTAGGACGCCGGATCGGTGGAGGGATCGGTGATCAGCGCGTCGGCGACAGGTTCGTGACCGGCTTCGCGGGCGATCTGCGCCTTCGTGCGACGCCTCGGCTTGAACGGCAGATAGATGTCCTCCAGGCGCGCCTTCGTGTCGGCGGTCATGATCTGCCCACGCAACTGGTCGTCGAGCTTGCCCTGCGAGTCGATCGACTCGAGCACGGCAACCCGGCGCTCGTCCAGTTCCCGCAGGTACCGCAGGCGTTCCTCGAGCTGGCGGAGCTGAGCGTCGTCGAGCGTTCCGGTGACTTCCTTGCGGTACCGGGCGATGAAGGGCACGGTGGCTCCACCGTCGAGGAGGTCCACGGCGGCCGCGACCTGTCCCTCCCGGACGTCGAGCTCCTCGGCAATGCGCTGGTTCACGGTCTTGAGAGTCACGGAAATGGACCCTACCGCTACTCTGAGACAAAATCGTCGGCGGTGAGGCCGTCACGGAAATCTCGGGAGAATTTCATGTCCAGGCTGTTCCGTTGCCTGACGGTCATGGTCTTCCTGCTGGGTGCGCCACTGGCCTGCACCATCCCGACCGAGACGAACTCCGTGGTCGACATCCCGGCGACGTCACCGGCCGTCGCGACCCCCGACCTCCTCCCGGCCGACGAACCGCCGACGGGTGACGGCGTGACCGTGAGCCCGGAGCCGTTCCCCTCCGCGCGGGTCCCCGTCTCGGCGCCCCTCGCCGAACGCATCTCGGCGGCGGTCGCGACGGCGGCCACCGAGCGCGGCGCCGAGGTGTCGATCGCCGTTCTGGACCGCGCCACCGGCAGCTATCTGGAGGGCGCCGCCGCCGAACCGGTCGAAACGGCGTCGTTGGCCAAGCTGTTCATCGCCGCCCAGATGTATCACCTCGACGCAATCGGTGAGCGGCCGCTGTCCGATAACGACCATCTCCTCCTGAAGCGGATGCTCGAATCGTCCGACGACGACGCGGCCAACACACTCTGGGACGATCTCGGCGGTTCGGACGTCGTCGTCGACGTCGCCGGGCGGTACGGACTCGCCGCGACCACACCACCCTGGGACGGGTTGTGGTGGAACACCGAGACGACCGCCGCCGACCTCGTGACGTTCTATACCGGGCTTCTCGACGACCGCGACGGCCTGGGCCCGGGTCGCATCGCCGAGTTCGTCGACTACCTGCGCTCGTCGACACCCGAGGGGATCGACGGTTACGATCAGCGGTTCGGCCTCCCCGACGGCTTGCCCGGAGAGAACGTCGTCGGGGTGAAGCAGGGTTGGATGTGCTGTGTGGGCGATCGGTGGATCCACGTGTCGACGGGCCTGATCGGTGACGACAACCGCTACATCGTGGCCGTCGCGTCGCGGGAGGACATCCGGTACGAGGACGACGAGGAGTCGTACCCGGACACCGCGATCACGGACGTCACCGAGGATTCCAGCGCCCGGCATGCACGGGACACGATGACCGGATTCGTGAAGTCCCTGTTCCCCACCGGTGTCGTCGACGACTGGGCGCAGCCCCAGAGTTAGCGCCCGGGCAGGGCCGGAAATCGGTTCAGCGCAACAGGTCCGGACGGCGCTCGGCGGTGCGTTGCAGCGACTGCTCGTGTCGCCACGCAGCCACCTTCGCGTGATCACCCGACAGCAGGACCGGCGGGACGTCGAGTCCGCGCCACGTCGCCGGCCGCGTGTAACTGGGTCCTTCGAGGAGTCCGTCCGAGAACGAATCCTCTTGGTGCGACTGCTGATTGCCGAGCACTCCGGGAATCAGGCGCACGAACGCCTCGGTCATCACCAGCACGGCCGCCTCGCCCCCGATGAGGACGTAGTCGCCGATGCTCACTTCTTCGACGCGCACCCGGCGGGCGGCGTCGTCGAACACGCGCTGATCGATGCCTTCGTAACGTCCGCAGGCGAAGACGATGCGCTTCTCCCCCGCCCAGCGCTCGGCGGTGGCCTGCGTGAAAGGAACACCGGCCGGTGTGGGGACGACCAGCAGCGTGTCCGAGTCGCCGTCGCCCGCGGCGAGGACGTCGTCGAGCGCGGGCCCCCACACTGTGGGCTTCATGACCATCCCCGGCCCGCCGCCGTACGGAGAATCGTCGACGGCCTTGTGGACGTCGTGCGTCCAGTCCCGCAGATCGTGCACGTCGACGGAGATGAGGCCTTTGTCGATGGCCTTGCCGAGCAACGCCGCTCGAAGCGGCTCGAGGTACTCGGGGAAGATGGTGACCACGTCGAGACGCATGGCTACCGACTCACTTCCCGTCGGCCGATTCACCGAAGTCGGGATCGAGCAACCCTTCAGGCGGATCGATCTCGACGACGCCGTCGGCGACGGACACCGACGTGACGATCGCGGCCACGAACGGGACGAGAAGTTCGCCGGACTGTTCGCCGGCCCGGCGGATCGAGAGCAATTCGCCTGCCGCGGAATGCAATACCTCGATGACGGTTCCCACCTCGGTGCCGTCCGCGAGTCGCACCGACAGTCCCTCGAGTTCGTGATCGTAGAATTCGTCGGGGTCGTCGGACGGCTCGAGTTCGGCGCTGTCGATGACGAACAGCGTGCCCCGCAGGGCATCCGCCGCGGTGCGGTCCGACACACCGTCGAGGCGCAGCAGAAGCCGCCCGGAATGGTCCCGGGCGGCTTCCACCGTGTATGTGCTCACAGTCTGCTCGCGCGGCTTGTGTCCCCGCAGCACGGCACCGACGGCGAATCGATCCTCGGGTTCGTCGGTGCGAACCTCGACCACGATCTCACCCTTGATGCCGTGCGACTTGGCGACACGGCCGACGACGAGCTCCACTGCTGTAAGGCCTCTACTGATCGGTGTCGACGACGTCGACACGGATCCCGCGGCCACCGATACCGGAGACCAGCGTCCGCAGAGCGGTCGCGGTGCGACCACCGCGACCGATGACCTTGCCGAGATCGTCAGGGTTGACGTGCACCTCGACAGTGCGCCCCCGACGCCCGGTGATCAGCTCGACACGAACGTCGTCGGGGTTGGCGACGATGCCACGAACGAGGTGCTCCACGGCATCGGCGACGACGGCACTCACTTGTCAGCAGCCTCGGACTCTGCAGCAGCCTCGGCGGGAGCGTCGGCAGCAGCCTCGGCGTCCTCGGCCTTCGCCTTCTTCTTCTTGGGCGTGATGGCCTCACCGACGGGCTCGTTCTCGGCCTGCGCGAGCGCAGCCTGGAACAGCTCCAGCTTGGAGGGCTTGGCTTCCTTGACGCGGAGGGTGCCCTCGGCGCCCGGCAGGCCCTTGAACTTCTGCCAGTCACCGGTGATCTTGAGGATGGCCTCGACGGGCTCGGTGGGCTGGGCGCCGACGCCGAGCCAGTACTGCGCGCGCTCGGAATCGACCTCGATCAGCGAGGGCTCTTCCTTGGGGTGGTACTTGCCGATGGTCTCGATCGCACGGCCGTTGCGGCGGGTGCGGGAGTCGGCGACGACGATGCGGTACTGCGGGTTCCGGATCTTGCCGAGCCGGGTGAGCTTGATCTTGACAGCCACTGCTGTACTTCTCCTTCAGTGCGCACACGAGTGTGCCCACGTGTCACGTGCAATTCGGCGACGCGCAGGAATAGCGCGCCCGGTTTTGCCTCCAACCTGTGACCGCCGCGCGGTGCGTGACCGGATGCGACGAACAGCGGTTCATTCTGCCAGACGAACACCGTCAAGGGGAAACCAGGTCATCGGGTCTTGACCACGTTGCCCCGCAGCACCACGACATCGGGCGCGGCGAGGGCGTCGCTGCTCGCGCGCGGATCGTTCCGGAAGACCAGCAGATCCGCGGGCGCACCCGCTTGAACTCCCGGATGTCCGAGCCACGCGCGAGCGTCCCAGCACGCGGCGCCGAGCGCCTCGGACGGGGTCAGTCCGACCGCCTTCAGTTCCTCGACCTCGTCGGCGATGCGTCCGTGGACGATCGATCCGCCGGCGTCGGTGCCTGCGTAGATCGGGATCCCCGCGTCGTGTGCGGCACCGATCGTGTCCTTCACCCGCGAGTGCAGGTCACGCATGTGTGCGGCGTAGATCGGGAACCGCGAGGCGGACTCGGCGATGTCCGGGAACGTCGCGATGTTGATCAGCGTCGGGACGAGGGCGGTCCCGTGCGAGACCATCAGCTCGATCGTCTCGTCGGTGAGCCCGGTGCCGTGCTCGATGCAGTCGATTCCGGCGTTGATCAGGCCCGGAAGCGCATCCTCGGCGAAGACGTGCGCGGTGACGCGCGCCCCTTCGCGGTGTGCGGCCGCGATCGCTTCGACGAGGATGTCGTCGCTCCACAACGGCGCGAGGTCGCCCGCGGAGCGGTCGATCCAGTCGCCGACGAGCTTGACCCACCCGTCACCGGCCCGGGCCTGGCGCACCACCTCGTCCGGAAGCTGCGACTCGTCCTCGAGATCGACCGGCAGTCCGCGGATGTACCGCTTGGGGGCGGCGATGTGCTGCCCGGCGCGGATGATCCTCGGCAGGTCGGGGCGGTCGTCGACGAACCGGGTGTCGACCGGCGAACCCGCGTCACGAATCAGCAGGACCCCGCAGTCGCGCTCGGTCTCCGCCTGCGCGATCAACCCCTCGACGCTCTCGCCACCGCCGCCGCCGAACCTGATGCCGACGTGGCAGTGGGCGTCGACGAGACCGGGAACGATCCACCCGGATTCACAGACGGTCTCGGCGCCGGGAACCGGTTCGGTCGAGATCACACCGTTGTCGACCCAGAACTCGACCGGCTGTTCGTCGGGCAGACCGGTGCCCCGGAAGTGCAACGCGCCCATCGGCTACTTCTTCGGCAGCTTCAGCTGGGACAGGTCGATGCCCTCGAGTCCGGGCGGCAATTCGTCCAGGCCCTTCGGCATTTTCGACAGATCGGGCATACCCGAGGGGAGACCGCCGGGCGGCATTCCCGGGAACCCGCCGGGCAGGCCGCCGGGGAACCCTCCGCGCACCTTCGGCGGCGTGGGTCCCTTGCCACCCTTCTTGCCCTTCTTGCCCTTCTTGCTGCGCTGCTGCTTCCGTGAACCGGGCATCCCCATCCGCCCGGCCATCGCGGCCATCATCTTGCGGGCCTCGAAGAAACGGTCGACGAGCTGGTTGACGTCGGAGACCTTGACGCCCGAACCGTTGGCGATCCGCAGCCTGCGGGAGGCGTTGATGATCTTGGGATCGTCGCGCTCGGCGGGGGTCATGCCGCGGATGATGGCCTGCACACGGTCGAGCTGCTTCTCGTCGACGTTCGCGAGAGCGTCCTTCATCTGTCCCGCACCCGGGAGCATGCCCAGGAGGTTGCCGATGGGGCCCATCTTGCGGACGGCCATCATCTGCTCGAGGAAGTCCTCCAGCGTGAGCTGTCCCGAGCCGATCTTCTGTGCGGTGGCCTCGGCCTGCTCGGCGTCGAAGTGCTGCTCGGCCGCCTCGATCAGGCTGAGGACGTCACCCATGCCGAGAATGCGGCTGGCCATGCGGTCGGGGTGGAAGACGTCGAAGTCCTCGAGCTTCTCACCCGTGGACGCGAACAGGATGGGCTGCCCGGTGACCTCGCGGACGCTGAGCGCCGCACCACCGCGGGCGTCACCGTCGAGCTTCGTGAGCACGACACCGGTGAATCCGACACCCTCACGGAACGCCTCGGCCGTGCTGACCGCGTCCTGACCGATCATCGCGTCGAGAACGAAGATCGTCTCGTCCGGGTTCACGGCGTCGCGGATACCCGCAGCCTGCGCCATCAGGTCGGCGTCGATACCCAGGCGACCCGCGGTGTCGACGATGACCACGTCGAACTGCTTGTTGCGGGCTTCCTCGACACCTGCCCGGGCCACTTCGACCGGGTCGGCCGCGGTGATGCCCAGCTCGTTGTCGCCGCCGCCGATGGACGTGCCGGGGTGCGGTGCGAACACCGTTGCCCCCGCGCGCTCACCGACGATCTGCAGCTGGGTGACGGCGCCGGGACGCTGCAGGTCGCAGGCCACGAGCAGCGGGGTGTGCCCCTGGTCGCGCAGCCACTTCGCGAGCTTGCCGGCGAGGGTCGTCTTACCGGAACCCTGCAGACCGGCGAGCATGATGACCGTCGGCGGCGTCTTGGCGAACGCCAGCCGGCGGGTCTCGCCCCCGAGGATCCCGACGAGTTCCTCGTTGACGATCTTGACGACCTGCTGCGCCGGGTTCAGCGCCCCCGAGACCTCGACGCCCTTGGCGCGTTCCTTGATCTTGGCGATGAACGAGCGGACGACGGGCAGCGCGACGTCTGCCTCGAGCAGGGCCAACCGGATCTCACGGCAGGTGGCATCGATGTCGGCTCCGGAAAGGCGACCCTTGCCACGCAGATCCTTGAGGGCTCCGGTCAACCTGTCGGAAAGGGATTCGAACACCGAGTGCGCTCCTGAAGTCATGCGAGTGTGCGGTGGATATTCTCGGGCCCCAGCCTAGCCGCTCACGTCCTGTCGTTCATTCTCCCCCGCTGCCCTCCTGCTTCTTCGGCTTCGTGAGGGGAACGACGCCGAGGATCGCGCTCTCGACCTGTTCCCGGCTCGCCCGGGTGTCTCCGCCGCCGAGATCGAGGCAGAACGAGTCGATCACCGACGAACCCAGGGTGGTCACCCGCGCCCATCGGACGTCCGCGCCGCACGTGTCGAACGCGTCAGCCAGCCGGGACAGCAGCCCCAGCCGGTCCTCGGCCCTCAGCTCGAGGATGACCTCGCCGGGCGATGCGGTGTCGAACCAGATGACTCGCGGCGGCGCCTGCGCGTACTGCACGGGAACCGCGGCTTCGCCCCGTTCCTCCACGGCGGCGACGCGCTGGCTCTCGCGAGCCTCCTCTTCCTTGGCCGTGAGCATCTCCAGCAGGTTCAGTTCCCCCGCGAGCGCGCGGATCAGTTCCTGCCGCAGCAGACCCGCCTGCGGCGGCGCCCCGAACCTCGGAGACACGACGAACGAGTTGACCGCCGACCCCTCGGCGCTGCCCAGAGACGCGGAGTAGACCCGCAGGGAGTGCAGCGCGAGCACGCCCGCCGCCTTCGACAGCAGACCCCGCTGGTCGGGGGCGATGACCGTCACCACATACGTGTGCGGACTGTCGGCGGGGACCAGCGCGACGTGCACGCCACCCGATGCCGCCAGCGCGACGTGTTCCGGATCGAGCGGATCGGGTGCGGGAAACACTTCTCCCGCCATGACGAGGCGGCAGCGGCGCACGAGTTCCCCGATCAGCGACGACTTCCAGTCACCCCACACCCCGGGACCCGTCGCCAGTGAATCCGCCTCCGCCAGCGCGTGCAGCAACTCCAGCAGGACGCCGTCACCGCCGAGCGCCTCCACGACCCGCTCGACCGTCTCGGGATCGTCGAGATCACGCCGCGTCGCGGTGTGCGGCAGCAGCAGGTGGTGGCGCACGATCGCCGTCAGCAGCGCGACGTCCGACGGCCACAATCCGAGGCGCTTACCGATCTGGGTGGCCAGTTCCGCGCCGACCACGCTGTGGTCGCCGCCGCGGCCCTTTCCGATGTCGTGCAGCAACGCACCGAGCATCAGCAGGTCCGGGCGCGCGACGCGGGTGGTGAACCCACTGGCATAGGCGGCGGTCTCGACGAGATGACGATCCACCGTCCACGTGTGCACCGCGTCGCGCGGCGGCAGATCCCGGACGGCACCCCACTCGGGAAGAAGCCTGCCCCACAGCCCGGTCCGATCGAGAGCCTCGATCGCCGCGACGGCACGGCTACCCGAGCCGAGCATCACCAGCAGATCGTTCAGCGCCTCCTTCGGCCACGGCTCGCGCAGCTCGGGGGCGTTGTCGGCCAGGCGATTCAGAGTGGACGCCGACATCGGCATCCCCGTCGTCGCCGACGCCGACGCGACTCGCAGCACGAGGCCGGGGTCCTTCGCCGGCCGGGCGTCGCGCGCCAGCACCACCTCCCCGGCGTGCTCGACGACACCCTCGTCGAGGGGCCGTCGCACCGGTGGTCGGCGCAACCGCGCCAGACCGCGCCGCGGCAGGGCGTGTCCGGCCGTCCGCACACCGACGTCGACGGAATAGCTGATGGTGCGTGCGGCATCACTGAGCATGCGCGCGAGGTCGAATCGATCGCCGATCCGCAGTGCGGCGCCGATCTCGTCGGCGTCCTGCGCCCGCAACTGATCCCGGGAGCGGCCTGCGACCCGGTGCAGTTCGGTGCGGACGTCGAGGAGCCGGCGATGCGCGAGTGCCAGTCCCCCGCCGGGCGACTCGGGACCGAGCCCGGGCATGCCGTCGGTGAGCTGCGCGATGGACAGCGCGTTGAGCAGCTGTACGTCCCGCAGTCCACCGCGACCGCTCTTCAGGTCTGGCTCTGCGCGGTGGGCGATCTCGCCGCTGCGTTCCCAGCGCGACCGCGTCTGCTCGATGAGACCGTCGAAACGGTTGCGGATGTCGGTGCGCCACTGCCGGCGCACCCCGCTGATGAGCAGATTGGTCAGCTCGACGTCACCGACGATGTGACGGGCCTCGAGCATTCCCAGCGCCGCGGTGATGTCCGTGTCCGCCACCTGTAGGGCCTGAGGGATGGTGCGGACGCTGTGGTCGAGCTTGATGTGCGCGTCCCACAACGGATACCAGAGCTGGTCGGCCACCTGCGCGACGACCGCCGGATCCATGTCGTCGTGAAGCAGAAGAAGGTCGAGATCCGAGTACGGCAGGAGTTCCCGGCGACCGAGCCCACCGACCGCGACGAGCGCGAAACCGCTGTCGGGCTTGATGCCCAGCTCGGCACCCTTTGTCGTCAACCAGAACTCGTGCAGGTCGACGAGCGCGTGACGGAGCGCGGCGGCGTCGAGCCGACGCCCGTGACCTGCGGGATTCCTTGCGCCGGGGCCGGTCT
>NZ_LTCZ01000217.1:15211-24598 GCF_001583455.1 Rhodococcus sp. LB1
GGGCCGGTCTTACCGGACCCGTTGGGGTCAGAGTGCATCCGCGCCGCGTTCCCCGGTACGCACCCGGATCACCGACTCGACCGGTGAGACCCAGACCTTGCCGTCACCGATCTTGCCGGTGCGTGCCGCCTCGACGATCACCTCGACGACCTTGTCCACAGCAGCGTCGTCCACGACGACCTCGACCCGGACCTTCGGAACGAAATCGACCGAGTACTCGGCACCTCGGTAGACCTCGGTGTGGCCCTTCTGCCGGCCGTACCCCTGAACCTCGCTGACGGTCATCCCGAGGACACCCGCCTGCTCGAGTCCCGTCTTCACGTCCTCCAGAGTGAACGGCTTGACAATTGCTGTGATCAGCTTCATTTCCTCATCCCTCCTTGCCGGATACACGAGCAGTTGCCGAGTTTCCGCCGAGAGCGGCGAAATCGTAGCCAGTTTCTGCGTGTTCCGACTCGTCCACTCCAAGTGATTCACCCTCGTCGCTGAGCCGCAGACCGATCGTGAACTTCACGATCAACGCGACGACGGCCGTACCGACGAGCGAGTAAAGCAGTACTGCTCCGGCGCCCACTGCCTGACGCCAGAGTTGGTCGAGGCCTCCACCATAGAACAGTCCGACAACACCCGCGGGCGCCTCAGCCGTTGCGACCAGGCCCACCATCAGCGTTCCGACGATGCCGCCGACGAGGTGGACACCGACGACATCGAGCGAGTCGTCGAATCCGAAGCGGAACTTGAGTCCGACCGCGAGTGCGCAGAGTGCGCCTGCCACGACGCCGATGGCGAGTGCGCCGAGGACGTTCACCGAGGAGCAGGAAGGCGTGATGGCAACCAGGCCGGCCACGATTCCGGACGCCGCGCCGAGTGTGGTGGCGTGGCCGTCGCGAATCCGCTCGACCAGGAGCCAGGCGAGCATGGCCGCGCACGTTCCGATGACGGTGGTGATGAAGGTTGCTCCGGCGATGCCGTTGGACCCGACGGCCGAACCGGCGTTGAAACCGAACCAGCCGAACCAGAGGAGGCCGGCGCCGAGCATCACGAAGGGCAGGTTGTGCGGGCGGAACGGGGTTCCCGGCCATCCCTTGCGCTTGCCGAGAATGATCGCGAGGACGAGGCCGGCGGCGCCGGCGTTGATGTGGACGGCGGTACCACCCGCGAAGTCGACCGCGGCGAGCTTGTTGGCGATCCAGCCACCGGTCTCGGCGGTGACACCGTCGAAGGCGAAGACCCAGTGCGCCACGGGGAAGTACACGACCGTCGCCCAGAGGCCGGCGAACAGCAGCCAGGGCCCGAAGCGCAGGCGATCCGCCACGGCACCCGAAATGAGGGCGACGGTGATGATCGCGAACATGGCCTGGAACGCGACGAACACCGTCGCGGGGATGGTGCCGACGAGCGGGATCGCGGAGTCGGCGATGACCGAACCGGCGTCGTCGGTCTCGGCGAGGTAGGACCCGCCGAACAGTCCCTTGAGTCCGAAGTACTGGAACGGATCACCGACAAGGTTTCCCTTGTCCTCACCGAAGGCCATGGAGTAGCCGTAGAGAACCCACAGGATGCCGACGACACCCATCGCGCTGATGCTCATCATGAGCATGTTCAGCACGCTCTTGGCCCGCACCATGCCGCCGTAGAAGAACGCAAGACCCGGAGTCATGAGCAACACGAGCGCGGCGCTGGTCAGCATCCACGCTGTGTCCCCGGTGTCCGGTGCACCGATAGTGGGGAAATCCACCTTGAGCCTCCTCCTTCTCTGCCCAGCCGGTAGCGGCTGACGACCTGAGAAGAAGGGTGCTCAGTTGGTGTTTCGGCTATGCCACTGCACTGTTTCGCGCTCGTGAACGCATCGGCCTATTTTGTTGCGTGCAGGTTTCGCCAGGCGATTTGCGGTCGGTTTCATCGCCCCGGAGCGGTCCGGGACCCCGCGACGACCCCGAATCGCTGCGTCAGCCGAGCAACGCGTCGACGAAGGCGCCCGGCTCGAACGGAGCCAGATCGTCGGCGCCCTCACCGAGCCCGACGAGCTTCACGGGAACCCCGAGTTCGTGCTGAACCTGGAACACGATGCCACCCTTGGCGGTGCCGTCGAGCTTGGTGAGGACCACACCGGTGATGTCGACGACCTCGGCGAACACCCGCGCCTGCGCGAGGCCGTTCTGGCCGATGGTCGCGTCGAGGACGAGGAGCACGTCGTCGACCGAGGCCTTCTTCTCGATGACCCGCTTCACCTTGCCGAGCTCGTCCATCAGTCCCGTTTTCGTGTGGAGCCGGCCGGCGGTATCGATCAGCACGACGTCGACGCCGGTATCGATTCCCTTGGACACGGCGTCGAACGCGACGGCCGCCGGATCTGCGGCTTCCTTCCCGCGCACCACCTCGGCGCCCACTCGCTCGGCCCACGTCTGCAGCTGGTCCGCGGCTGCGGCACGGAACGTGTCGGCGGCACCGAGCAGGACGCGCCTGCCGTCGGCCACGAGCACACGCGCGAGCTTGCCGGTGGTGGTTGTCTTGCCGGTGCCGTTGACACCGACGACCAGCAGGACCGCCGGGTGGTCGTCGTGCGGCAGGGCACGGATCGAGCGATCGAGTTCCGGCCGGAGTTCGGCGACCAGGACTTCACGCAGCAGCGCGCGGGCATCGGCCTCGGTGCGGACGCTGCGCGATGCCATCTGCTCACGCAGCGACGTGACGATCTTCGTGGTGGTCGCCGAGCCGAGGTCGGCGATGAGGAGCGTGTCCTCCACCTCTTCCCAGGAGTCCTCGTCGAGATCGCCACCGCCGAGCAGTCCGAGCAGGCTCTTGCCCACCGCGGACTGGGAGCGGGACAGCCGCCCACGCAGGCGGTCGAGCCGTCCTTCGGTGGGGGCGATGACGTCGAGCACCGGCGCGGCGGCAGCCGGTTCGGGTTCGGGTGCGGGCGCGACCTCGGGTTCCGGTTCGACCTCGGGCGCGACGACCGGTTCGTAGGTGACCGGTTCCGGCGGGGCCGTCGGCTTCTCCGGGGCCTTCTCGGGGGCCTTCTCGGGGGCCTTCTCGGGGGCCTTCTCGGGGGCCTTCTCGGGCGCCGGGGGCGCGACGACCTCGGGTTCGGGCGCGGCCACCTCGGGTTCGGGCGCCGGTTTCGGCAGAACCGGCTCGGGCGCAGGCGGACGTGGCGGTGCCGTCGCCGTCGACCCCTGGCTGAAGTTGAACCCGCCGTCCGCCCGGTAACTGCCCGAACGGTCCTTCTCCGCCGTGGTGACCTGCGGGGTGTCCGGCGCCTTCAGGGAAATCCGGCGACGCCGATACAGCAGGGACCCGACGACGAGAACGACGAGAAGTACGGCCAGTGCGGCCGCGATGGCAATCCAAGCTCCGGTAGTCACGCCGCTCATTGTTTCAGGCTCCGGATTTCGTCGCGCACTGCCTTCCCGCCCGCGCCGTCCCGGAGCGGGTCGAAATCAGACGTCCGCGGCCGCCATGTCCTGGCCACGGAGCCGCTGGGAGATGACGGTAGTGATGCCGTCGCCGCGCATGCTGACGCCGTAGAGCGCGTCGGCCACCTCCATCGTCGGCTTCTGGTGAGTGATGACGATCAGCTGCGACTTCTCCCGCAACTGCTCGAACAACCCGATGAGACGACGCAGGTTCGTGTCGTCCAGCGCGGCCTCCACCTCGTCCATCACATAGAAGGGGGACGGCCTGGCCCGGAATATCGCCACGAGCATCGCCACCGCCGTCAAAGACTTCTCGCCACCGGACAGCAGCGACAGCCGCTTGACCTTCTTGCCGGGCGGGCGGGCCTCCACCTCGATGCCGGTGGTCAGCATGTCCGACGGATCGGTGAGCACCAGCCTGCCTTCACCACCGGGGAACAGTTTCGCGAACACCTGCACGAATTCGCGTTCGACGTCCGAGTAGGCCTCGGTGAACACCTGCAGGATGCGGGCATCGACGTCGGCCACCACCCCGAGGAGATCCTTGCGGGCGGTCTTCACGTCCTCGAGTTGAGTCGAGAGGAAGTTGTAGCGCTCCTCGAGCGCGGCGAACTCCTCGAGTGCCAGGGGGTTGACCTTGCCGAGCGTCGCCAGGTCCTTCTCGGCACGTTTCGCGCGACGTTCCTGCGTGGCGCGGTCGTACGGAATCGGTGCGGGCATCGTGACCTGCTCGCCGCGCTCCTTCGCCTGCTCGTACTCCTCCATCTCGAGTGCGGACGGCGGCAGCGCGACATCGGGGCCGTATTCGGCGATCAGATCGTCCAGGCCGATCCCGTGCTGTTCGAGGATCGCCTCCTCGAGCTGCTCGATGCGCAGCGCGGCCTGGGCGCGAGCCACCTCGTCGCGGTGCACGGCATCGGTGAGCGACGCCAGCTGTCCGGTCAGCTGACGCACCCTTTCCTTCACCTGTTCGAGTTGGGTCGTCCGCTCGGTGCGGGCCCGGGCGAGTTCGTCACGGTGCGCCATCGCGGCGTCGACGACGTCACCGAGGTGCTCGGCGACCCGCTGTCCCGACTCGGCGACCGCCGCCGCGACGGCGGCCGCGTTCTGGCGGGCCTTCATCGCGCGTTCGGCCCGGGCGCGCGCGTCGCGTTCCACCTGTGCGGCGCGGCGCAGGGAGTCGGCCTTGCCGCGCACCGACTCGGCGCGCTCCTCGGCCGTGCGCACGGACAGCCGGGCTTCCACTTCCACGGCCCGCACTTCGGCCAGTGCGGCGGCCGCCATCTCACGATCGATGCTCGTCGTGTCGGTACCGCCCGTGTCGGCACCGGCGGACGACCCGTCCTGTTCCGCCAGGCGCAGCCGTTCCTCGAGTTCGGCCAGCGCGGTCAGCGTGTCCTCTCGGCCGCTCTCGGCCTTGTCGCGCTGCGCCATGAGCCGATCGGATTCGGCGTGCGCGGCCCGCGCGGCCTGGCCGAGGCGGCCGAGGCGCTCGTAGATGGCGGACATCGCGGCGTCGGACTCGTTCAGCGCGGCCAGTGCCTGCTCGGCGTTCTCCTGGCGGTCGGCCTGTTCCGCGACCGCGCCGGACAGTGCCGCGGCCAGTTCCTCGGCGCGACGTTCGGCGCGGGCGAGATCCTGCACCGAGTTGTCGATGGCGGCCTGGACCTCGAGGGTGCTCGGCTGACGGTCCGACCCGCCGCTCATCCAGCCCGCTCCGAGGAGATCTCCCTCGCGGGTGACGGCGCGCACGTCGGGCCTGCGCCGGACGGTCTCGACGGCGTCGTCGAGGGAATCGACCACGACCACTCCACCCAGGAGCGCCGCGAGTCCGGTCCGCAGTTCGGCGGGGCAGTCGATGACGTCGACGGCCCACCGGGCGCCGGAGTCCAGGTGTCCGCCGTTCGCCGCCGCCTGATCGGTTCCGATGAACAGGGACGCCCGACCGCTGTCCGTCTCCTTCAGCGCACCGACTGCGCTGCGTGCGGCGTCGAGGGATTCGGCGACGACGGCGTCGGCGGCGGGGCCCATGGCCGCCGCGACGGCGCCCTCGTACCCCTTCTCGACGGTGATGAGGCCACCGATCGGTCCGCGGATGCCGTGTTCGCCGCGATTCTCGACGAGCCAGCCGGCGCCGTCCTTGCGTTCGAGGCCCATCGCCAGCGCGTCGATCCGGGCACGCAGGGACGCCACTTCCTGCCCGGCTGCGCGCTCCTCGGCCTGGAGTTCGGTGACGCGTTCGGTGATCAGGCGCAGTGCCTCGACGGCACGCTCGTGGTGGGAATCCAGTCCGAGCTCGCCGGCGTCGAGGTCACCGATCTCGTCCTGGACGACCTCGAACTCGGACTGTGCCGCGTCGCCGCGCTGGCGGGCCTCTTCGATCGCGACGGTCAGCCGGGACACTTCGGCGTCGACGGAGTCGGCGCGGGTGCGCAGCGTGTCGACCTGGCCGGACAGCCGCGCCAGGCCTTCACGGCGGTCGGCGATCGCCCGGACCGCCGCCATGTGAGCCCGTTCCGCCTCGGCGGCGGTCTCCTCCCCCAGTGCCAGCTGCTCCTTGGCCGCGTCCAGCGCCGCGCGCGCCATCTCGACGGCTTCGACGAGCTCCATCTCCTCCGCGGCGATCCGGTCGGCGCGGGCCTCCATCTCGTCGGGATCCTGACCGCGGTTCGCGGAGGGCTCGGCGTCGAGGTGGCGTGCCCGCTCGCGGGCGATACGGATGGTCGCGTTGACGCGCTCGGCGAGTGCCGACAGCTGGAACCAGGTCTGCGCGGCCGCTTCCGCACCCGGTGTGAGCCTCGACAGTTCCTGTTCGTGCCGTCCCAGCTCGAGATTGGCCTCGTCGAGTGCCTCGGTGACCTGGTCGTGCTGCTCGCGCGCGACCTTCTCGTCCTGAGCCTGGCTGGCCAGGTCCTCGCGCCGCGTGACCAGGTCGTCCGCGGCGAGCCGCAGCTTCGCGTCGCGGAGGTCGGCCTGCACGGTCTGGGCGCGGCGTGCCACCTCGGCCTGCCGTCCGAGTGGTTTGAGCTGGCGCCGCAGTTCCGCCGTGAGGTCGTTCAGGCGCGCCAGGTTGGCCTGCATCGCGTCGAGTTTGCGGACCGCCTTTTCCTTGCGTTTGCGGTGCTTGAGGACGCCTGCTGCTTCCTCGATGAACGCGCGCCGGTCCTCCGGACGGGATTCGAGGATGGCGGCGAGGCGGCCCTGACCGACGATCACGTGCATCTCCCGGCCGATGCCGGAGTCGCTGAGCAGTTCCTGCACGTCCATCAGCCGGCACGAGCTGCCGTTGATCTCGTATTCGCCGGCGCCGTCGCGGAACATGCGCCGGGTGATCGACACCTCGGAGTAGTCGATCGGCAGGGCGCCGTCGGAGTTGTCGATCGTCAGTGTGACCTCGGCGCGTCCGAGGGGCGCCCGCCCGGCGGTGCCGGCGAAGATGACGTCTTCCATCTTGCCGCCGCGAAGGGCCTTCGCCCCCTGCTCGCCCATCACCCAGGTGAGCGCGTCGACGACGTTGGACTTACCCGACCCGTTGGGCCCTACGACACAGGTGATTCCCGGCTCGAATCGCAGAGTCGTTGCGGACGCAAAGGATTTGAATCCCTTCAGCGTCAGACTCTTCAGATGCATGACGGAGAACTTTACCTGCGGTTCACCGTTCCACGAACCCGGTGAGGTCGCCGCGGGCGGAATCCCATTGCTCCACGACGAGATCGACCGCGCCCGGCGTGTCTCCCGACCGCAGCAGCGTCAGCAGGGTCTCCAGCTTGTCGCGAGGCCCCTCGGCGATGACGAGCACGCGGCCGTCCTTCTGGTTGGCCGCGTATCCGACGAGGCCGAGTTCCAGCGCACGGGCGCGGGTCCACCACCGGAATCCCACACCCTGCACGAATCCGTGCACCCACGCGGTCATTCTCTCCATGTCCGTCACGACCGTTCGAGCTTGTAGATCTTCCCGGTGAAACTGGTGGCGTAGAGCGCGTCCGGATCCCAGCCCGGCCCGGCGCCGAACCGCACCGACGACACCAGCGGCAGCCCGGACGCGAGGGCGCAGCTCTCCCCCGTCGCGGGATCGACCCGCACCACTTTGCCGCCGCCGTTGTAGGCGACGTAGACGACGCCGTCCGGTCCGACGGTGAGATCGTCGGCCGCATTGAGGGGCCCGGAGCCGGGCAGCTCGACCGACACGACGGGACCGCTCAGGTCGTCCTCGCGGAGGATGCGCAGCGTGGTGGTCGTGTCGAACGTCGTCACCGTGTAGACGTTGGCGTCGTGCGCGGCGAGACCGTCGACCGTTCCCAGATCGGTGCGCACGACCTCCGGGGTGTGGGGATCCGCGGCGGGGACGCGGGTCAGTCCCGCCCCGGAGCCCAGATTCCGGGCGGTGAGAATGTCTCCGTTACTCAGCCGGACCAGCCCGTTCGGCATGACCAGCCCGTCGGCCACGGTTCGTGTGTCACCCGTGCCGAGGTTCACGACGTCGACCGTGCCGCTCGCCGAGCCCGTGACCCCGGCGGCGAAGGAGTTCCCCGTGGCGAAGTACGCGTCGGCGCCGTCCACGGCGATTCCGCCGGGCGACTCGACCTCGGGCACGATCGGGGTGACGGTGCCGTCGGGGGCGACCCCGTCGAGGGCTCCGCCGCCGACCAGGCCTGTCCGCGACACCAGCATGGTGCCCGCCCCGTCGAAGGCCAGGTTCTCGAGAACCCCCGCCCCGGACGCCACCTCCGACACCGACCACGGGGTGCACGCGCCGCCGGGAGGCGAGAACGCGGGCCCGGCGGCCGCGGGCGCGACCACGAGCAGACCCGCGCAGAGCGCCGCCCCGCCCGCGACCGCGGCCAGCTCACGCCGCATCATGCTTCTCTCTCGACGGTCAGTGTCACTTTCGTCCCGGCCTTCAGCGTCCGCCCGACCGTGCAGACCTTGTCGACCGACCGTTCCACGAGCGCAACCAGACGCTCCTGCGCATCGGCGTCGAGTTCGCTGAGGTCCAGTTCCATGACCTCGTCCAGCTGCGGGTACACCTCGTTCTCCCGGTCCGCGGCACCGGACACCCGGATGGTGGCGTCGTAGTTGTCACCCAGCCGCCGCGACAGCGGGAAGTCCGAGCTCATTCCACTGCACGCGGCGAGTGCGATCTTCAGGAGTTCCCCGGGGGTGAACACGCCCTCCACGCCCTCGGAGCCGATCAGGACCTCGGCGCCGCGCGAGCTGCGACCGGTGTACCGCCGGGTGCCCGTTCGCTCGACCCACAGTGAGGTGGGCGCCGTCGTGTCGGAAGTCTGTTCTGCCATGCGCTCAATCCTGCCACCGATCGGCGCACCGCCAGGTAGGTGGGTGGGCGGCAGTGGTTTCCGCGGAATTGTGAACGAGGATTCTCAGCAGAGGGAACCGGTGGGCCGTAGGGTGAACCGACCAATGACGCCGAGGGGTAACGGGGAATGCAGATGGGCCAGATCGGTAGTGCGGGAGAGCGCCAACTTCAGTCCGAGTACGGCACCGAGGATCGTGCCGCCAAGTTCTACTCGGATCAGATGCTGGACCATCTCAATCCGACGATGATCGAGTTCATCGGACGCCAGGAGATGGCCTTCATCGCCACCGCCGACGCCTCCGGCGAATGCGACAACAGTCTGCGCGCCGGGACACCGGGATTCATACACGTCATCGACTCGAAGACCCTCGCGTACCCGGAGTACCGCGGCAACGGCGTGATGGCGAGCCTCGGCAACATCCGGGAAAACCCGCACGTCGGAATCATTCTCGTGGACTTCGTGCAGGACCTCATCGGACTGCACGTGAACGGTTCGGCCCGGATCGTCGAAGACCCCGTCCTGCGCTCCGACGTCGCAGATCTGCCTGCGGACCACGCGAACGGCCGGATCCCGGAACGCTGGGTGGTGGTGGAGGTGGAGGAGGCATACATCCATTGCCGCAAGCACATTCCGAGAATGGCACCGGTGCC
>NZ_LTCZ01000218.1:0-7135 GCF_001583455.1 Rhodococcus sp. LB1
CGAATCGGTGCATTCGGGATAAGCTCGGCGACGATCGCGCCACGCGGGACATAGAAGATCGCGATCCCTTCCTCTTGCACGATCCCCTCAAGCTTCGGGAAGTCCAGGTCGATGTCGTCAGGCCAGTTAGGAGGGTAAGTCCCGCGAAGCATCTGGTTCGCCAGGTCCGTCAGCTGGCCCAACGCGGACCAGTCGATCTGAAGCGCACTCCTCACAGTGGCCTGCATCTGCTCCAACTGCTGATCGACCTGGGCGTTGTACGCGGTCACAACCTTGCCGATCTCACGGAACTGGGCGTCGATCACGTCCGCAGCCCGCTGGCCGATCTCATTGGCCTGGGCGTTGTACGTAGCCATAGCCTGCTCGAGCAGCGGCCGGTAGATAGCGGCCTGCTTCCCCAATCGCCTCAGGTCGTCGTCGTTCATCGTGGTCTCTTCCGTGCCGTAGAAATTGAACTTGGTGCCAGTGTTCCAGGGGCGGTTCGAGTTCGTCCTGCGCCGATCGCACTAGCACCACATCGGTGAGCGGGGGGGACGCGTCACTTTCCTTGTTCAGATGGCCTCGGCGGTGCGAGCGATCTCGACGGCGATCCGGCCGTCCGCGGTCGGGGTGACGCGGGAGTTGATGTGCAGTCCGGACTTTCGGACGGCCGCGACCTTTCCGGTGCGTAGATCCCGGGCGGCAACGCTCGCGAGCTGGCGGCGGCCGCGATCGTAGACCTTCCAGGTGAGCCATTCGCCCGGCCGGGTGCTCGCTAGAGCCTTGAGTTTGGCCTCGGCCTGCTGTTGAGGGGACGGGTTGAGGTCGTCGACAGGCTGGGCGCCGAAGACGTCCTCGACCGATCGTTGGTCGGTTTCGGCGTCCAGCTTGGCCAGCAAGTCGCTGTGCCGGCGGCCGTCGAGCTTGCCGATAACACCGTCGGTGATGGACTTGCGGGCGGTCTGCGTGTCGACCGGGGTCCAGTCGAGTTCGCGGTCCCAGTAGAAGTCCTGGCCGAGGGGCTTGTGGAAAACGAATCGGCCGAGGTTTGCGACATAGGCGTAGACGCCGGGGTTCTCGGTGTCAACGTAGGCCAGCCACTGGTCCTGACCGTGGTCGCTGACGATGTAGAGGCTCATTGTGCGTCCCTTCCTCGATTCGTCTTCGGTGGTACGTAGCGCTTCGGTGTGACCTCGCAGCCGCCGAGTTCGGCCAGCTCGGCGATGCCGGCCGGGGTGGGTACCTGCGCCCAGACCGCGGTCATCTTCTCCACCAGGGCGGCCCGCTCGGTGACCGGCAGTTTCGGGTCGCGGACGGCTTCGTAGTCGGCGTGGGTGGTGTCCTTGACCTTCTGCGATGCCTCGGTGTGGAACTGGAGCTCCGCGACGCGGCCGCTGGAGTGGCGGGCGAGCATGTGCAGGTCCTTGTACTGGTTCCCCGGAAGGTAGGAATTTTCGACCTCGGTAACCGTCCAGCCGCGCTCGGTGAGGCGATCGGCCATCGTGCGGGCCGTTGCTACGACCCGGTCGGGGTCGGAGATCGTGGTGTAGCGGACGACGTCGGTGATCCCGTCGGCGATCTGCTCCGGATCTCGCAGGGGCGACTTCTCGCACCGGTCGTTGAGCTTGCGGGCGAGGGAGTCCGGGCTCTTCATCCGGAACGCGAGGCCGTGCATGCGGGCACCGGCGGGCAGTGCTTCGAGGACGTCGGAGGTCATCTGCGCCTCCTGTTGCTTGGCGGTGGCCATCATGTCGACGACCAGGGCGGCGACGTAGGTCGGGTAGTCCCGGTACAGCTGTTCCGGGGTATTGGCCGGATCCTGTGCCCAGTCCACGTCCGGACGGTCGGCGGCCACCGTCCGCGACGGCACCCACCGCGTCAACGGCTGCCGATTCGGGGCGCAGGTCGTCGATCGACTTCAACTGTCTTCTGTGATCGGTGCATCCGCGGCCGCACTCCTCCCCTGACCTACACACTCGCGGTCAGCTCGGCCCGGGCGCGGGCGTACTTGGCGGTCAGGCGGTCCCGGGTCGCGGCGTCGAGCTGCGCGAGGCGCTGCGGGTCGCTGTTGTCCGCCAGGTCGGCCAGCTTGACCGTCAGTGCCAACGGCACCTGTCGGACACGGGCGTAGTAGTCGGCCGGGTCCTCGCCGCCGCGGCGGGTGAGCGCGTCGACCGCAGCGGTCACCTCGACCGGGAACGATTCCTCGAGATCTGCAAGCGTGACATCGGAGTCTTCAACGACGTCGTGCAACCAGGCGGCCGCAACAGCGCGTTCGTCACCGCCGACTCGCGCCGCCACGCGAGCCGGGTGCGCGATGTACGGCTGACCAGCCTTGTCGACCTGCCCATCGTGGGCGGCTGAGGCGATCTGCTCGGCAAGCTGTGCGATCGAACGTCGCATCCTTCCCCCTTCATCTTCGTTCATCTTACTCCGTCTCATCTTCCGCGGAAAGTCCCCGCACACTGGCAAGGCACTCCGACCAAGTCGACCTCGTTGCGAGCAAAGCTGTCGGCGAGGCCGCCACATTCACGATCGCCACCACGTCCGTCGGAACAGGTGCAGCCGCACATCTCAAGCCGATGTTCATGTCCCTTCTCGACTGGAGCATGCGAATCATCCCCCAACCCCGACACCAGCCACCGACACATCCAGGCCACCTTTCATCAACAGGCACCCGAAACGATGGCTGACTTCACCTACTTCCGATGGTCAAGGCCCCACCACACGTCGCAACCGTCATTCATGCGAATGACGCACGGCGCACGTACTTCTCGCCGAGCTTCCCGACATCCCAGAAAGCTAGACTTCCGCGCCGGTGGTACTGGAATCGTGAACTACAGTCCATATGTCCACGAATCGCCCAGAAGAGGTGCGCACGCATGTCGACCCGCTACTTCAAGCCCATCGCCGTGACCGACGAAGTTGATGATCTCGGCAGCGTGGGTATCTTGCATGCCGACGTCGGGCACACCGCATCATTCGACGCTCCGATCCCCCGTGCGCTCGAGATCCCGAACCTTCGCCTCGTCGGGATGACCGGCACCGTCGGCGCAGTCCGTACCGGCGTCAGCAAGCTACAAGACACGTTCTCGGCTTATAGCGCCGGATCCCGCACCGAACTCATCCCCCCGGACCGGCCCGACGTTCCCGACCCCAACGACATCACCGCGGCGGCCTACCCCGGCGACAAACGCATCGGCCGGACCTTCGCCCTGACCCGTGGATTCGAACGCCTCGTCGTCGCAGAGGGAAAGGCCGAGCAGCAGCGCACCCGACTCGACTTCCTCGAGCCCTTCGGCGGAGATGATCTCCACCCGCTGCCACTGGCAACCGTCGGCGCCCCGGCCTGAAACGTCATGGGCTATGCATACGAAGACCTCAGCGAGGCACAGTTCGAGGCGTTGGTGGTGCAGGCAGCAAAGCTTAAGCTCGGGAAGGGTGTCCAAGGTTTCGCTGCCGGTGTCGACGGTGGTCGGGATGCACGGTTCGAGGGACTTGCGGATGGCTTCCCGAGCCGTACACGCCCCTGGGACGGAATCTCCATCATTCAGGCTAAGCACACCATGTCGTATGGGTACTTCTCCGACCCTGACTTCAGCGGGGCCGCAGACAGTGCAGTGCTGACTAAGGAGCTTCCCCGGGCGCGCCAACTGCGAGAAAAAGGAAAACTGCACAACTACCTTCTCTACTCGAACCGCTACCTGACTGCGAACGCAAACGAAGCACTTCTCGAGACGCTCTCAAAAGGCATCGGCCTTCCCCGGGAAAGCGTGCATCTGTGCGGGATCGAGTCCCTCGACGACGCCTTCCGGGAGGAACCGAAACTAGCACGACTCGCAGGTATCACCCCTTTCGACGGGCCGCTGGTCGTATCGAGCCGTGAACTGGCCGAAGTTGTGGAAGCTATCGCCCACGGCATCGACGCCGAGGCAAAGAGCGGAAGTCGTCCACAAGAACGCACCTCATTGGCCACGAAAAACACACTCAACTCGATGAGTGATGCAACATCCAAACGGCTGATGTCGAACTACGGCTATCTTCTTCGCCAGATAAAGGAATTTCTTGCAGATCCGGGAAACCACCGCATCCAACAAATTTACGACGACTGCGCCGAAGATTTCGACCTGAAGATCGTTGCGCATCGGGAAGAGCATCAAACATTCGACAAAGTATTCAGCCACCTCGTGGGTCTGCTCACTTCACGTGACCCCTTACTCGGCCGTAACCGAAAACTGACCCGCGCCATGGTGTTCTACATGTACTGGAACTGCGACATTGGAGAAACCGAGGTGACCGCAGGTGCTCTTTCCAAGTAAGCACGACCACCCAGACCAGACTGTCTTGGCAGTTGCCACTGTGATGATTCGGCACCTGTCCCGTCAGCAGATCGTCCAGTACGATGCACTCCTCGAACACTGCCGAAAGAACAGCGCCAGAGTCGACTATCTCTTCACCCCCGCCGTCAGTCTTCTATATCTCCTAGGGCTCGTCGAGTATCTACCCAAGGCGGATTCATTCGAATGGCGCCGAAGGCCTACAAAATGAAACTCATTAGACTTTACACGAACAATCCCGATGTGTTTGACCCCATCCCTTTTCAGGATGGCCTCTCAACTGTCGTCGCCGAAATCCGGCGACAACAAAATAGGGGCAAAACGGTCCACAACCTCGGCAAGAGCACCATCGCTCGTCTTGTCGACTTTTGTCTCCTCAAGGGCAAACACGCGTCTTTTTTTCTTTTCAAACATAGCAGCCTCTTCGAAGGATTTGTTTTCTATCTCGAGGTTCAACTCGACGATGGAACCTACCTCACCATTGCTCGATCGCTCGAGACTCGGAAATCAGTGTCACTCCTGTTGACGAATGACGATGTCATCGACGCCACTGACATCCCAGCGGACGAATGGCTGCATGTGGGACTGGGTGTCGCACCAGCTAAACGCCTCCTTGACGGATTTTTCGCATTCTCGGTTATCTCGCCTTACAATTATCGCGATATCATGGGCTACGTCCTCCGCGAACAGGATGACTACGGAGACGTCTTCCACCTCCAAAAGTTTCGAGGAAAACACAAAGAATGGAAGCCATTCCTCGCACAGCTTCTCGGACTGGATGCCCAGCTCACAGTAGATTTATATGACGAAATCGAACGAGGCGCCGCACTAGACTCCGAGATTGCACGCCACCGAGCCGAAAGCGGAGATTCGAACGACGCAGACGTAGCGAGAATCGAAGGAGTGATCTCCATTCGATCCCGCGATCTCGAAGAACTCACCCGAACACTGGATACCTTTGACTTCTCCCACGCTGACGCCGAAGCGACTCACGAGATAGTCGAGCGGGTCGAGAGCGAAATTGCACAGCGCAACGAAGAGACCTATCAGCTCACTCAGTTACTGTGGCGCCTCGACGATTCATTAACAGAAGAATCCATACTTTTCAACCCAGACCAGGCTGCTCACCTTTTCTCGGAAGCCGGGGTGGCATTTGTAGGTCAAATCAAGAAGGAATTCTCGCAATTAGTAGACTTCAACCGAGCGATTAGCGAAGAGCGCCGCGAATATTTAGTTCAAGAACGACAAGAAGTCGCTGATCGACTACAGATAATTGGACCCGAACTGGAGCGACTTCAATCCGAGAGAGCACGCCTGTTCGACTTCCTCGAGGGCTCCGACACCATCGCGAAATACAAGGAAATTTCCGAGCGCGCAGTCGCACTGAGGGCAGATATCGAGTCACTCACTCGGCAGCGGGAAGCCCTAAACCAGATCGTGCATCTTCGACAGGAACAACGGCAAATCCAAGAAAGAAGAAATCAACTACAGACAGCAATCGAGCTGGACTTAGGGGCGTGCGCCGAGAACCCGGCAGGCCGCTATGTTGCGATCCAGCGCTACTTCGATGAGATCGTGCACGCCGTACTTGATGAACACGCCCTACTGACGGTATCGGTGACAACCACTGGCACTCTCAACTTTTCGGCCGAAATAGTCGATTCAACCGGCGCCCAGACGAGTGCCGCGAAGGGGTTCACCTTCAAAAAGTTGCTATGTATCGCGTTCGATCTCGCAGTGCTCAGGGCGTACAAAGATCAAGCCTTCCCAAGATTCGCCTTGCACGACGGAGTATTCGAGAGTCTCGAGACTCGCGCTAAACGACGCCTCATCGACGTTCTCCGCGATTACGCGCAACTAGGCCTGCAGCCAGTCATCACCACTCTGGATTCGGATCTTCCTGATCCAATAGATTCCTCTCTATCCGCACTGTCGTCAAGCGAAGTCATCCGAACCCTAAGCGACGAGGGCGAGGGTGGCCGTCTATTCAAAATGGCATCGTTCTGATGTCCAGTTCCAAGACAGGCCGCGACCATGCCGCACGCATCCCGACCTTGCCACCGACACAGAAACAGGGCTGCGACTCGACGGCGCCCCGCGTGATCCAACGGAGGCGGTGCAGGCAGGCGCCTTCCTTGCTAGGTCGGACACCAATCGACGTCCTCGCCGTCGAGGCCGGCCCATGCCATCCGCTGCCGAGAGCGGCCCCAGCAGTGAAGGGCAGTACCACCGTCAGCTACCCAGGCACGCTGACATCCGCTGCACCCGACAAATTTTGCTGCTTCGCGCCCGCGAAGGTGAATTAGACGATCTAGTTTCCAACCTGACTTGCACAGGTCGGAGGGCATTGCCAGGGTCGACGTGGCGTCTGCGCTGGTAGAGAGCTTCGTCAGCTTGACCGTTTCCACGTACATGTAAGTTCCCCTTTGATATTGGTCAAGCGTTCGGCGCGCATCCAAGCGTCACCGCCTCGAGGCGACTATCCACGGACCAACTAGCGCCCGAGGTCTGTGTTACCTCTCGACCTCGCTGGAGTCACTGCTCAGCTGATCGCTTTGTTTCGGTGCCGCTGGGACCCATTCCCGCAGTTGTTGAACCACAGTGCCGTAGAACGCGTCGGTCGACGACGTCACGCTCGTGATGAAGCTCGCCGCGGTACCCGACCGCCGGCCGCCCATCGGGAAGGCTTGTTCGAGGGAGAAGGAGACGATGTCGCCGGAGCGCCCATTGGTCAGTACCTTCGGGTCCGCCCGCACCGTGTCGAGGTGCTCGCAGGCTTCGTTGCCGCGCTCGGAGAACACCGCTTCGACCTGAACGTC
>NZ_LTCZ01000219.1:0-406 GCF_001583455.1 Rhodococcus sp. LB1
GCCCGCGAACTGATCGACCAGGGCACCGCACTCGATTCCGCGTGCCGCATCATCATCCTCGAAGACCAACTCGCCGAGGCCCGACGCATCAACACCGAACTCCAGCACACCCACCGCCCCAACTCGGATCCCGGCCCCGCAGCCGGCTGACACACCGCAGCCCCTTCGGAACACCAGTCGAGGTCCAGTCCGCGGAAGCCGCCCATCCCCTCGGCGACCTCCCCTCGAGCCTTCGCGAAAACGCACTATCCGCATCAGCCCAGACCACACCATGCGAGGCGGCGGCGCGTGGTCCCGCTAAACCATCCACTTCCGGCAGGTCAGACGCTTTGGCAATCGGGACGATCCGTCGACCACGCCCTGCGGAACCGTGGAGGTCACCGTGTTCCGGGAGATCCTGCGACGC
>NZ_LTCZ01000219.1:469-12325 GCF_001583455.1 Rhodococcus sp. LB1
TCGATGACCCACTCCCCCGTTCACGCCGCAGGACCAGACCGCGCTGCTGCTGGCGGAGATGGAGGAACGACGACCCGAAGAGACCGTCGACGTCGTCTTCACCCCGGAGGCCGACCGCCAACCTCTCGACGACGCGGACCGGACCGAGCCAGCCCCCAAACCCCAAGTACTCGCTGAACAACCCACAGGGGCAACAACTCCCGGAGCATTCACCGCTGGGAACCCACGCCGCGATGATGGCGGCCTCCTACCGATGGTGCCGGATACCGGTAGCTGTTCGACGATCGGTCCGCGCCCGATCCACCGGACCGCAGTCGCCGTCGGTGCCTGTCCGCACTACTGGCAGGGTGGCGATCATGCGGACTGCCGACAAGGACGTGCTGGACCTGCTCGACCACGCTTGGGAACGGTTGTGGAACCGGATGGCGGGACTGACCGACCGGGAGTGGTCGTGGCGGCCGGATGACGCCGACGACAAGATCACCATTCGGTGGCGGTTGCTTCACATCGCTGAAGTCCTGACCCAATCGCGCAACTGGACGTGGCTCGCGGTCACACCGCCGGAGGCAAAGATCGACAGAGGCGGCGCGGACAGCGCCCAGGATGCCCTGGCCTCGATGGACTTGGCGTACGCGGGTTTCCGCGAGCTCGTCACCTCCGAATCCGTCGACGTGGGTACGGCGATCGGCCCGGCCGCCGGGCCACACGGCTCGGCCACCCGAAGGACATGTCCTGCGCATCGCGGACGAACTGATCCATCATGGCGCCGAGGCCGCGCTCCTGCGCGATCTTTACGCCAGCCGTACGTCTCACCGACGACCCCAATTGGAGCGCTGTGATTCAGATCAGACGCTCAGAAATGGCCGAGATCGCTCTGCCACAAAGCCGGGACGACATACAGGACGATGACCAGCGGATAGTACAAATTGATCACCGCACTCACCTCCACGAAAAAGGGACGGGCGGAGGGTATTCCCTCGCCCGCGGTTCGGGTACCCGGACTGCCGGCGAGTACGCAGGCGACCGGGTCGTTGTCGGTGCGAGTTGCAGCGCCGCTGGCGTTTCCGACAGCCGTACCCGATTCCGCGTACCAGCAGGGCGAGGCGACGAACCCACGTCGAAGCCAAGTTGAAGGCGTCGCTATCGGGTCACCGATCGGGCCGCAGCTCGGGTGAACGGTTTCCGCCGAAACGGTTGCCGCGCAGGAATGTCCCTGGCAGGGTTTCGTTCTGTTCTCAGGACAGGGCGCTGCCGGCGAGCCAATGCTCCCAGGGCACGGACCAGTCGCCGTTCTGCCACAACTCCAGTGGGGCGCCGCCGGTGCCTCGCACCTCCACGACGTCGCCGGGGACGGAGAAGTCGTAGAACCAGCGGGCGTTGTCCGGGCTCAGGTTCAGGCACACGTGCGAGACGTTTGGTGTTGCCCTGCGCCCAGACGGTGTCGGCGAGTTCGTGGAGATAGATGCCGTCGTTGCTGATCCGGGTGGCGTAGTTAATCTTCTCCTTGTCTCCTTGTCTCCTTGTCCCCAAGCCTCGAGTTGACCGGCAGCCCGTAGGTGGAGGAGTCCATGATCACCGGGTTGGCCTTGTCGAGGACGGTGTAGACGCCGGGCTGGGTCCAGAAAGACAGGGTCTGCCCTCCGACGACTTCGGTGCCGCCCATGCCCATCGACGTCGGCATCGTCCGAACCACCTGCCCGTTGTTCGTGACGATGACCTGCTTGGTGGCGTCGTCGGCGACGGAGACGTGCGCATCACCGATGGTGAACGACATCTGCGCGTCGTCCTGCCCGAACAGACCTTCCCCCAGGGGAATGCCGTACACATTGGCGTGGACGGTGACCTGCGTGCCGGGCGTCCAGTAGTTCTGGGGTCGCCAGTGCACGTTCTGATCGTCCGCCCAGTACCAGGAGCCGGCCACCGGCGGTGCGGTCTGCACCCCGAGTGCCCTTTCGGCGGCGGCCTTGTCGGTAATCGGTTCGTCGAAGTGCGTGACGATCACCGTTCCCACGCCGAAAGTCCCGCCGTCGGCGAGCAGGTTCCCGCCGGTGGTGACGAACGACTGCATCGTCTGATTGCCAGGGGTGATCGTCGAGAAGGTACTGATCAGACTGCTGTGGGCGCCTTTGTTGTTTTAATCTGCTCATTGATGCCCGAATATGTGTGTTTAGGCCCGTATATGTTGACATGAGAGCCACGTCACAGCTATAACTGTCCGCAGGCTCATCGATACAGCGACGCAGGACCAGGCAGGTCAGCGTCGATCGGTCGTCGCTTCGGCTGCGACAGCGAACCGCTAGGAAAGGCGCGTGACATGAAGTTCGTAGCCACAACCTCGTGCCCCACGGGCATCGCACACTTGGCGGCGGAATCGCTGGAGCACGGTGCCGCCCGCAGCGGTCACGACATCCACGTCGAGACGCAGGGCGCTTCTGGCTCCGAGCCGCTCGACCCCGCGGTGATCGCCGCGGCCGACGGGCGATGGCGTGGGTGCCCAACCCATCGCGCTGTGCGCGGAAATCCCTCTTTTCCAAGATATTTCGACCGCAAGAGGAAGTAGACATCTCGTGAAACCTATAGTTGTTCGCAGCGCAATAGTCGCCGCGACCGGCGGGCTGCTCTTCGGATTCGACACCGCCGTCATCTCCGGTGCGGAGGAACAGATCCAGCAGGTGTTCGCGCTCAGCGATGCCAAGCTGGGCTTCACCGTCACCACCGCACTCATCGGGACGATCCTCGGCGCTCTGGTCGCCGGCCGGCCGGCAGACCGGTACGGCCGCAAGAAGGCGCTCTACGTGATCGGCGTCCTCTTCGTTCTTGGGGCCCTCGGGTCTGCCCTGGCCCCGAACGTCGAAATTCTGATGCTGTTCCGGTTCATCGGTGGCATCGGCGTGGGTGGTGCCAGCGTCTGTGCACCGATCTACACCGCCGAGATCGCCCCCGCGGCCAACCGAGGACGCCTGGTCGGGTTGGTGCAATTCAACATCGTGCTCGGCATCCTCATCGCCTATGCATCCAACGCCGTCATCCGCGCGGCGGTCCCCGGGGACAATGCTTGGCGCTGGATGCTCGGCGTCATGATCGTTCCAGCACTGGTGTTCGTCCTCATGCTGCCGACCGTCCCCGAAACGCCACGCTGGCTGGCCGCCAACGGTCGATGGGACGACGCGACCGCAACGAGCAAGCGCCTGTGCACCACCCAAGCCGACGTCGACTTCCAGATGAGTGAGATCCGGGAGTCGCTGGCGGCCACCGCGAACATGACGAAGGTGCCGTTCTTCACGCGCGGGCACCGCAAGGTGATCCTGCTCGCCGTCGCGATCGCCGTCTTCAACCAGCTGTCGGGCATCAACGCGGTCCTGTACTACGCGCCACGGGTCATGCAGGAGGCCGGCGCCAGCACGAACGCCGCGTACCTGATGAGCGTCGGGGTGGGCGCGATGAACTTGGTCGCCACCATGGTCGGGCTGAGCCTGATCGACCGACTCGGCCGGCGCAAGCTGATGATCGTCGGCTCGATCGGCTACCTGATGTCCCTGGGATTCCTTGCCGCCGTGATGTTCTACTACGAAAATGCGCGCGGTGGGGAGTTCACCTCTACCTCGTCGATACTGGTGCTGATCGGGCTGATGGGATTCATCGCCGCCCACGCCGTCGGCCAGGGCTCGGTGATCTGGGTATTCCTCTCGGAGATCTTCCCGAATCGGATCCGTGGTCAGGGGCAGTCGCTGGGCAGCCTGACCCACTGGGTGTTCGCCGCGATCACCTCGTTCGCCTTCCCGCCGATCATCGGTGCCCTCGGAGCCGGCGCCGCGTTCAGCATCTTCTTCCTCGCCATGGTCGGTCAGCTGATCTGGGTGCTGAAGGTGATGCCCGAGACCAAGGGTGTGCCGCTCGAGGAGATGCAGGCCAAGCTCGGCGTCGCACTCGACCACGGCCCGGACCAGTCGACCGCGGTACGGGCGCACTGATGACCAGCCGCGTACTCAGCCTCGGCGAAGCACTGATCGACGTCGTCACCAGGCCCGGATTCACTCAGGAACACGTCGGCGGCAGCCTGCTCAACGTCGCGGTCGGACTCGGCGCACTCGGCCACCCGGCCAGCATCTGCTCCCACTGGGGCAAAGACACCCGGGGAAATCTGCTCAGACAGTGGGCAGAGTCCGCCGGCGTGCAGATCACGCCCGGAACCGACTCCGCACACAAGACGTCGGTCGCGTTCGCCCGGATCGACGCGGACGGACACGCAAACTACGAGTTCGACCTGAACTGGGCGGTCCCGCAACTGCCGGACCTGGAACCGTTCGGGCATCTGCACACCGGCAGCATCGCCGCCACCGTCGAACCAGGCGGCTCGACGGTGGTCGTCGCCGCCGAACGGATGCGGCTCCTCGGTACCGTGTCATACGACCCGAACATCCGTCCCGCACTGATGCATTCGCCCGACACCGTCGTCGACCGCGTCGAGCACCTGGTCTCACTGTCCGACGTGGTAAAGACCAGCGACGAGGACCTCGACTGGCTCTACCCGGGCGTGTCGGTCGAGAACATTATGCGGCGGTGGGTGAAGACAGGACCAGCAATGGTGGTCGTCACCCGCGGATCCTGGGGCGCCTACGCGCGACTGGCTCACAACCGGGACATGCTCCACATCGACCAGACACCGGTCACCGTGGGCGACACCGTCGGTGCCGGGGACTCCTTCATGGCCGGACTACTCTCCGGACTACTCGACGCGGGCCTGCTCGGCTCAGCCCAAGCACGGGATCGACTCGCGGCTGTGGACTGGCCCGATGTCCAACCCGCACTGCTCCGCGCGATACACACGAGTGCGTTGACGGTCAGCCGATCCGGCGCGTACGCGCCCTCCCGGGCGGAAGTGCACGCCCTTCATGCGCTCGACTCGGCCCTCACCTGAACGATCGTCGCGGTCACCGAGGACGCCATGCGTGGTTACCGGCGTTGATGCACAACCCCATTCACGAGAGGAATCACCTGACCTGCAACGGTTGTTCATCCGGCACGGCCACACCCCGCCACCGTCCGCGGCGAACTCGGCACCCGCGTTCCCGGCCTGGGGCCGCAGTCAAGGCGAAGCTCGGCTTCGACCCGAGCTGACCTTGCAGGTCGAATCTGAGGTGATCGCCCACACCCGCAACGCGTGCGAGCGCGGCGCCGCCGCACGGGCGCAGTGGCAACTCGCATTCGACTCGTGGGCAGCGGCCAACCGCAACGCAAGGCCCTCTACGACCGGGTCACCGCCCGCGAACTGCGAGCGATGTCGCCCATGGCCTCTGCGGTTCAGGCAAGAACTTCGATTGCGAGTGCGGTGCAGATTCTGTCTTCGAAGGCGAGTTGGATACTGAGCGAGGACTTCGCTACTTCGAGCGCGAACTCCGTGCGCCGAGGTGAAGGTACACGATGCCCGACACCCACAGGGCATAGGCTTTGTTCCACCGCTCGTGGTGAGTGTCGGCGAGTCGAACCAGGTCAGCGCAACTCGTCGATCCGCCGCCTCGTACGGGTTTGAGCGTCGCGCCACGTGAGGTGCCGGGCGAGGTCGACGCCCGGCGTCTCACGTCGCGAGCTACCTAGACGGTGGAGCGTGCGGTGCCGACGAACTCGCCGATCCACGGAACCACCGCGTCGCGCACCTGAATTGGTCGTGTAAGCAACCCGTTCGACAGCAGCAGGTCGGCGCGTTGCTGTTCGTCCAGGAATTCGTCGGTGACCGGGTTGATGCCGAACGGTCGCGGACAGCGGCGAATTTGTGCTCGAATCGCGTGACCGGTTCCGCACCCACTGCTGCCAGGCACCAGCTGTAATGCAGTTTCAGCGGGTCACTGTCGCACACCGCCACACCGGTGGTGCCCTCCAAGGTCAGCGCCTGTGTCCACCGTTGCGCATTGACCTGCGCCCAGTAGGTCGCCTGCTCCACCGGATCAGATCCGTCCGGCTCCTGCCCTGTCGGGATGTATTCGGCGACGAACTGACCACCGGTAGCGCGGCACCACGTGGTTTTCCCGGCGGCACTGGGCCCTTCGACAGCGACAATCACCGGCACACTCTATCGATGACACGACGATCCGAATCGGCGGCGCTCCCCTTGTGGTGTCATGAGGCGGGCTCCCGAAAACGGTCGAATGAGAGAGACACCCGAACTAGCGCATATCTATACAAGGGACGTGTTCGCTACCAATGACACTCCTGACAACTGCGTACCCGAGGTCGGCGTAAGGTGTGAAACACCTCATTTGCTCGATCGTGGGAAGCGGTGTGGGCGGTGTCGAATCATCGTATTGTCGGTCCTGAAGACGGCGAGCTCTACCAACCCGCCGCGGCCTGCGGTGATCGGTTTCTGATCAACGGCCGAGACTGGAGCGGCGGGTTCTCGTTGGTCGAGCACCGTTTGCCGCCGAGGGTGCTTGCAGCTCCGCTGCACAGGCACACCCGGGAGGATGAGTTCAGTTTCATCCTCGAGGGGACGGTTACCGCCAGGCTCGGGGACCAGGAGATCGTGGCCGGTCCGGGAGATCTGGTGATCAAACCCCGAGGAGAGTGGCACACATTCTGGAATGCCGGCGAGACGGCGGCGAGATTGCTGGAAATCATCTCGCCCGGAGGTCTGGAAGAGCTGTTCCGGTGCCTCGACCAACTGACCGAGGATCTGAGCCCCGAAGAGTTGGAGCAGACCATCGCCCCCTACGGCTGTTCGGCAGACATGGACGGGACCATGGCGCTCGTCGAGAAACACGGGCTCATCTTCTAGTTCGCGGTGCGATGTCCGGTGAGGGATCCCGAAGCGGGCCGCACTGGGGCGAGACTGAAGCCTTCAGATTGCTCGTTGCGGTTCGTGGCGTGTCACGGGTGGCTGCACGCGCTGAAGGGTGACGTGCCCGAGGGCGAGCAGGCCAGCCAGTGCCGACTCAACGATCAGCCCGAACACGGGTCCAGCCCGTTGTCGAGGTCTGTCGACAATCACACGGTGCGACTGTCGAAATGCCATCACGTCTAGCTTGTACAGTACAGGCTACGGAAGGGGCTTTTCGCGGGTTGAGAGGGCGGCAGATCGCATGGGACTGGAGGGTGGTGTGGTGGTGTCCGAGTCCGAGACGACGGCCAAGATTCTCGACGCCGCGCAGGAGCTTTTCTTGCGGGACGGATACGCGGGGGTCAACCTCGATCGGATCGCGAAGTCGGCGGGAGTGGCACGCCAGACGTTGTACAACCGCTTCGGCAGCAAGGAATCCGTCTTCCGCTCGATGCTGGATCGGCACTGGTCGAAGTTGTTGCAGACCGGGCGCATCGACGATCTGGTGGACGGTGCGCCGCAGTCGGCGGAAGCAGTACTAAGGCGCTTCGCCCAGGCGATCCTCGCGTTCGTGGCCGAGACCGACCAAGTGAGCTTCATCCGCCTGGTGGTGGCCGAATCTCGGCGACTGCCGTGGATCGCCGAGGAGTTCTACCGGGCCGGCAAGGAGCCTCTGCTGAAGGCGCTGGTCGGCCAACTTGACCGATTGGTCACCGACGGACATATCGAATGCCGCTCGACCGAGTTGGCCGCCCACCAGTTCTTCGGGCTACTCCAGGAAGTGACGTTGTGGCCTCAGGTCATGGGCATCGTCGAGTTCGTCACGGATCTCCCGCCCGCCGACGAGATTGTCGAGGAGTCGGTCGCCACCTTCATGGCGCGGTACGCGCCCGCTGCGGGATAACTGCCGTCGGTGCGTCGCCGGGCGAGATCTCCTCGAGGGTCCGCCCGGTGGTGGCAACACCGAACCCCACGGTGACGACCGCAGCAACCGCCAGGGCTGCGGCGACGAGGGTGAATACCGCTCCGGCGCCGCTGTGTTCGAGCATAGGGATTAGATAGAGCGGCGCGGCGGCGGTCGACAGGCGTCCCAGTGAATAGAGCCGGCCTGTGGCGGTGGTCCGGATGGCGGTCGGGTATTGCTCGAGCTGATACACGTGGGTGACATTCGACATCAGGTTCGCGATCACCGTGAACGTGAAACCCCACAGCACGATCCACACCGGTGTGACGGCATTTCCGTAGGCCAGGCCGAGCGCGGCCATCGCGACCAGCGAGCCACCGAGAAGCCATTTGCGCTCGAACCTGTCCATGACGAGCATCGAGAGCAGTGAGCCGACCGGGTATCCGACGAAGGCGAGCGAGACATACAGCAGGGAATTGGTGACACTGATTCCCTTCCCCGTCAATACGAGCGTCGCAACGCTACTGAATCCGTGGTACCCGATGACGGCCAGAATCCAGACGATCGCCATCGTGATGGTGCGGCGCAACAGCGGCTTCCGCAGCATCGCGGACGCGTTCACCGGTCCGGTGCTCACGGGAGAGATTGCCTCGTCCTCGGCCGGGGCGGCCCAGCCCTCCGTACGTGCGGCATCCTCGAGTTCGCGGGTGACGGCTTCGGCTTCGTCTGTCCGGCCCACGGATTCGAGCCAGCGCGGCGACTCGGGTAGGTGCCGCCGCAGGATGAAGGTGATCAGGGCGCCGAGCGCACCCAGGGCGAACATCCATCGCCAGCCGTCGATCCCGAGCGGGCTGGCGTCGACCACGATCATGCCGATGAATCCGACGACGGGGACCGCGGTGTACGAGAGCGTGAAGGCCCACGCCACGAAGTAGCCGCGGCGTTTCGACGGCAGGATGTCACCGAGGAAGGAGTCGGTGACGGGCAGTTCGCCGCCGAGTCCGACGCCGGCGATGAAACGACACAGCACCAGCATCCACAGATCGGTGGAGAAGGCGGCCAATAGCGTGAACACCGAGTACAAGCCAAGGGTGATCATGTACGCGCGCCGGCGGCCGAGACGGTCGGCGATCCGGCCGATCAGGACGGCGCCGACGAAGGCGCCGACGAACGCCGAGGCCAGCACCAGCGACAGGTCGAAGCCGGTGAGCGCGAACTTGGTCATCAAGGTGGCCGCCAGTACACCGGCGAGGAACAGTTCGTAGATCTCGAAGAAGTTGCCCAACGCAATGATGGCGATGATTTTCTTGTGCCGCCGGGTGACCGGGAGGCGATTCAGCCGGGCGGCGATGGTCAAGGGAACGCCGGGGCTGGGGGTATGGGTATCCATGGCTCCTCGATGGGGTTCGTGCGGAAACGTCAGCGAACTGGCTATTGCCGGCCTGGGCTCTGGCCACCGCTACCGATAGGGGTGTACTGTACAGTCCAGTCTAACTTTGGTCGAGGCTTGACAGCGTTATGGAGGACGAGGGCGACATGGAGTACTCCTGGGAGAAGATGACCGCGGAGCAATTGCGAGAGCGGGCGGGACTCGACGGTCTGGTACTGCTCCCGGTCGGATCGATCGAACAACACGGCCCGCACCTGCCCACCGGGGTGGACGCGCTGCTCGCCACTGAGGCGGCGAACAGAGTCGCAGCCCAACTGGCGGAGAGCCTTTCCGTCGTCGTCGCACCGACACTGTGGTGGGGACTAGCGGAACACCACATGCGTTTCGGCGGCACTCTGACCCTGAGCCTGCCCACCTACCACGCCGTGCTCCGGGACGTCTGCCGGTCGATCATGCGCGCCGGATTCACCCGGATCGCGATAGTGAACGGGCACGGCGGGAACATCTCGGCGCTCAACGCCATCGTCAACGAATTGACCGCGGAACTGCCCGTCACCATCGCCGTGACGACGTACCTGACCGCGGCGGCGGACGACGTCGCGGACATCCTGGAGGGGCAGAGCGGCGTGATGCACGCATGCGAGGGGGAGACGTCGATGATGCTCGCCGCGCACCCCGAACTCGTGGTCCTGGACCGCCTCTCCGACGCACACGGCCCCGAATGCGGACTGCAATCCGACAACGTCCCCGTGTACCTCTGGCGCTCCTTCGAGGAGATCACCGAATCCGGTGTGGCCGGCGACGCACGACTCGCCACGGCCGACAAGGGCGAGAAACTGTTGGCGGTGTGCGCACACCGACTCGCTGACCTGCTCGCGGCGCCGGAAACCTGGCACCGAAACGCCACCATCGACCGCCAGGCCGCCGCAACGAGCGTAGGGAGCTGATCGTGTCCGGAACCTCAGCGCACTGGACCGTAGGGGACGCGACCATCGGTCGCGTCGACGAAGTCGTACTCGAAGGGCAGGGCCGCTGGCTCCTGCCCGACGCCACAGCCGAACTCGTGGCCGGCCAACCGTGGCTGGACCCGTCGGCCACCGACGACGGCGGCGACATCCGCCTGTCGGTGCATAGCTTCGTCGTCGACATCGCCGGAACCCGCATCGTCATCGACACCGGTATCGGCAACGGCAAGGTCCGGGACAACCCGGCGTGGAACAACCTCGACGGCGACTACCTGCCGCGACTGGGCGACGCCGGTTTCGACCCGGATTCGGTCGACCTCGTGATCAACACGCACATCCACCGCGATCACGTCGGTTGGAACACCACCTTGCGCGACGGGCAGTGGGAGCCGACCTTCCCGAATGCCCGCTACCTCGTCGCTCGCACCGAATGGGACTACTGGTCGGCGGCAGCGCTGAGCGAAGACCAGCAGCGAATGTTCGCCGATTCGATCACCCCGGTCCGCCGGGCCGGTCAATACGAACTCGTCGACGTCGAAACGCCTGTCGAGATCGCCGACGGAGTCGAACTGCTCCCCACTCCGGGCCACACCCCGGGGCAGGTATCGGTCCGGATCAGCTCCGGCGGCGAGACCGCGCTAGTGACCGGGGACTTCCTCCACCACCCCATCCAGCTCGCCCACCCACGCCTGTGCTGCGGAGTGGACGTCGATCCGGCCGTGTCGGAACGCACACGAGAGACTACGCTGTCGAGCATCGCCGACACCGAAACCCTGCTGTTCGGAAGCCATTTCACCCACCCCACCGCCGGACGCGTGCGCAGCACCGCATCAGGATTCGTGCTCGTCCCGACCGCCGCGAGCAGGTAGGAATCTCATCCCACAACGAAGGATCTCGCCACGACCACACACCGAGATCGTGAGCACGCCCCAGCCGTGGCGGCTACCGTCACCGGCATCCGCGGTGTCCTGAGCGCGCTCGACGACGTCGACAACGCGGAGACTCCGCCGGCTGGACGCGTTGGAGATGGGGGTCTGGTCCGCACCCGCGACGACCAGGATCTTTCGGCGCCGGTGCACCACTCGGACCGTGACGTGCAAGGCGGATTCCAGCGGTCGTCGCAACACGCACGGTTTGGCAGAAGAAGCATAGTGCAGCTCCGATTGAGGATCGTTGAATGGCCAGCGATCCGCGTGCGGAACCACCTGTCCCGGTGGCGCGCTGTCGGCCTGTCCCGCTGGTGGTTCCGCTTTCGGGATCTCTGTCCCGGACCCACTCCAACTACGGCGATTTCGTCACGAGATCGAGCCCCTGGAGGGTGGCGTCGGTAGAGGAGACACCTACCCACATGTTTCGTGCTGACATCCGTTGGCATCACAGCTCCGCCGGCATGCGGGCGCCCGCCCACTGCGAAAAGACCTCTGCAGACGAGCCAACCGCGGCGATCTGATTCAAAGCGCTCCAATTCGGATCGATCAGTGACACGGACGGCTGGCATACAGATCGCGCAAGAGCGCGGCCTCGGCGCCATGATGGATCAGTTCGTCCGCGATGCGCAGGACAAACGATCTTCGGATGCGTTGGAGTGACCTCGATCCACGTCTTCGGCAAGCACTCCTAATTGGCGGCGCCTTCGAGACGGGCCTGAAGATCGCCACGTTGATTGATCTTGCCCAGCGTCCACGTTCGGCCATCCGGGGCTCGAAGTCCTTGTGGGCACTCACTCCACCATCCCACTATCCGTCGGCCGGCATCCCGTTAGGTGATCCTTGGGTTCGTGCGGTGA
>NZ_LTCZ01000220.1:0-5934 GCF_001583455.1 Rhodococcus sp. LB1
GACCGCTCCAAGGCCGTCGAAGCCGCCAACCGGTACCGCATCGACGACGTCCGCGCCGCGGCCGTCTCCTACACGGATACCGGCAGCGCGTAACGCCAACATCCTCACCCACCGCCGCCCGTGTGTCCGTCGGACAACACGGGCGGCGGTGGGCGTAGGTTCTTGACTATGGTCGAGCAGAGTCCGTTGGTCTCCCGCAGACGACAAACCCGGGATCCGTTGCCCGACGCACTGTTGCGTCGCGTCAAACAGTTCTCCGGTCGCCTCTCGACCGAGGCCGTCACGACGATGCAGGATCAACTGCCGTTCTTCGACGACCTCGACGCCGCTCAACGCTCCAACGTGCAGTTGCTGGTTCAGACGGCGGTCGTCAACTTCCTCGAGTGGCTCAAGAATCCGGACAGTGACATCCGGTTCAGCCTGGACGCGTTCCAGGTGATTCCGCAGGATCTCGCGCGCAGGCTCACCCTCAGCCAGACGGTGGACATGGTCCGCGTGGCGATGGAGTTCTTCGAGCAGTGGCTCCCGGCGCTCGCCCGCAACGACCAGCAGCTGATCGCCCTCACCGAGGCCGTCCTCCGTTACGGTCGCGAACTGGGTTTCGCGGCCGCCTCGGTATACGCGAGTGCAGCGGAGTCCCGCGGCGCCTGGGACACCCGGCTCGAGGCACTGGTGGTCGACGCCGTGGTCCGTGGCGACACGGGTTCGGACATGTTGTCGCGGGCGGCGACCCTCAACTGGGACGCCACCGCTCCCGCCACCGTCATCGTGGGCACTCCCCCCGAGGACGAACGGGTCTCCGTCGTCGGCACGGTCCACACCATCGCGCAGAAGCACGGCCGCGCCGCCCTCGCCGTGGTGCAGGGTTCGCGGCTCGTGATGGTCGTCAGCGGCGAACTCCAGGAGGGGTCGGGGCACTCGAGTTTCATGACCGACCTGCTCGGCAAGTTCTCGGACGAGCCGGTGATCATCGGGCCGACCACGCCGACGCTGGGTGCGGCGCACTTCAGTGCCGTCGAGGCGCTCGCCGCGATGCAGGCGGTCGCCGGCTGGCGGGGAGCCCCTCGGCCCGTCCACGCCGCCGAGTTGTTACCCGAGCGCGCACTGCTCGGGGACAACGCCGCGGTCACCGCTCTGAACGACCATCTGGTCGCGCCGCTGGCGGCCGCCGGAGGTGTTCTCACCGACACTTTGGACGCATATCTCGACTGTGGAGGTGCGGTTGAGACTTGTGCCCGGCAGCTGTTTGTTCATCCAAATACTGTGCGGTATCGACTCAAGAGAATCGCCGAAGTCACCGGTCGCGATCCGACGAATCCACGGGATGCGTATGTACTCAGAGTGGCTGCCACAGTGGGTCGATTGACACATTCCCATAACGAACCCATATCACGTTTAACACCAGTCACACCCTTCCCATTCGGAGAAGCAGGGCTGTAACGAACGTCTGTCCAGATTCGATGCGAGGACCCCACGTGCAATTTTGTGGGAACCCAACAAATCCGCCGACAAAGGTTCATCCGCAACGACATCTCGCGGCACGCCGTTGACGGTGTTCTCTTGAAGAGTGATTTCGTTGCTCGCCCCGGGTCAGGGCTCTCAGACTCCCGGCATGCTCATCCCTTGGTTGGAGCTGCCGGGTTCTCATGACCGTGTCGCACTGTGGTCGAAGGCTGCCGGCCTCGACCTCGTCCGCCTCGGTACCACCGCGACAGCGGAGGAGATCACCGACACGTCGGTGACTCAGCCTCTCGTCGTGGCCGCCGCACTCCTCGCCTTCGAGGAACTCGACGCGCGTGGCCTGGTTCCCGCAGACACCATCGCGGCCGGGCACTCGGTCGGTGAACTCGCCGCGGCCGCGGTCGCCGGAGTCCTCTCCGCCGACGACGCCGTCGCCCTCGCCGCCGTCCGCGGCGCGGAGATGGCGAAGGCCTGCGCACTCGAACCGACCGGCATGTCCGCGGTCCTCGGGGGCGACGAGGCCGAGGTGCTCGCCCGCCTCGACGAACTGGGCCTCGAACCGGCCAACCGCAATGCGGCGGGCCAGATCGTCGCGGCAGGTCTGCTGTCGGCGCTCGAGGAACTCGCGGCCAACCCGCCGGAGAAGGCGCGGGTTCGCGCACTTCCCGTCGCAGGCGCGTTCCACACCCGGTTCATGGCTCCCGCGCAGGAGGCCGTCACCGAGGCTGCGTCCAAGATCACACCGGGTGAACCCACCCGCACTCTGCTCTCCAACGCCGACGGCGCACCGGTCGCATCCGGAGCCGACGCACTGACTAAACTGGCCGCGCAGGTAACCCGACCTGTGCGTTGGGACCTGTGTACCGCAAGCCTGCGGACCGCTCAGGTCTCCGCGATCGCGGAACTTCCACCAGCCGGAACCCTCGTCGGTATCGCCAAGCGTGAAATGCGCGGTACGCCGACTCTGGCACTCAAGACCCCGGGGGATATCTCCGCGCTAGCCGAACTGACAGAACTCGGCTAGTTTGCTGCGCGCACCTCGGTGCGTGCAGGGCCCGCAGGCGCGGCCGATGGGGACGTGCCTGCACAACTCCAGATACATCTACACCGAATCAGAAGGGAGCCACTCAGTGGCCGCCACCCAGGAAGACATCATCGCCGGACTCGCGGAGATCATCGAGGAGGTCACCGGTATTGAGCCGTCCGAGGTGACCATCGAAAAGTCTTTCGTCGACGACCTCGACATCGACTCCCTCTCCATGGTTGAGATCGCCGTCCAGACCGAGGACAAGTACGGCGTGAAGATCCCCGACGAGGATCTCGCCGGACTGCGCACCGTCGGTGACGCCGTGTCCTACATCCAGAAGCTCGAAGCAGAAGGTGGCGCCGACGCGGAGGCCGTGAAGGCGAAGCTCGAAGCTGCCAAGAACGACGAGGAGTGAGCTCAGCCGTGACTTCCGCCTCGACCAACGGGAAGCAGTTCCCCAACATCGTCGTCACCAGCCTCGCGGCCACGACGTCGATCGCTGGTGACGTGGATGCCACGTGGAAGGGCCTGTTGGCCGGCGAGAGCGGCATCGACACCATCCGGGAAGCCTTCGTCACGGAGAACGATCTTCCGGTGACGATCGGCGGCAAGCTCAAGGTGTCGCCCGACGAGTCGCTGTCCCGGGTCGAGATCCGCCGGATGAGCTTCGTCGAGCGGCTGGCGCTCGTCCTGGGCCGTCAGGTCTGGGAGAACGCCGGCAGCCCGGAGGTCGACAAGGATCGCCTCGGCGTCGTGATCGGCACCGGACTGGGCGGCGGCGAAGCTCTGATCGACGCGGTCGAGAAGATGAAGGCCGGTGGGTACCGCAAGGTGTCGCCGTTCGCCGTCCAGATGGTGATGCCCAACGGCCCGTCGGCCACCGTCGGTCTCGAGCTCGGGGCCCGCGCCGGAGTGATCACTCCCGTGTCGGCCTGCTCCTCGGGTTCCGAGGCCATCGCCCATGCGTACCGCATGCTGGTGATGGGTGACGCGGACATCATCGTCGCCGGTGGTGTGGAGGGATACCTCGACGCCGTGCCGATCGCGAGTTTCGCGATGATGCGCGCGCTGAGCACCCGCAACGACGATCCGAAGGCGGCTTCGCGGCCGTTCGACAAGGATCGTGACGGCTTCGTGTTCGGTGAGGCCGGAGCGATGATGGTCCTCGAAACCGAGGAGCACGCCAAGGCTCGCGGTGCCACCATCCACGCCCGTCTGCTGGGCGCGGGAATCACCTCCGACGGGTTCCACATCGTCGCACCCGACCCTTCGGGTTCGGGCGCTGCGCGGGCCATGACGAGGGCGATCGAGACTGCTGGATTGACGAAGACGGACATCCAGCACATCAACGCGCACGCCACGGCCACACCGATCGGTGACACGGCAGAGGCGAACGCCATCAAGGCTGCCGTCGGCAACCATGCTGCGGTGTACGCACCGAAGTCCGCGTTGGGGCACTCGATCGGCGCCGTCGGTGCGCTCGAGGCGGTGCTCACGGTCCTGAGTCTGCGTGACGGAGTCATTCCGCCCACGCTGAATCTCGAGAATCAGGATCCAGAGATCGACCTGGATGTCGTCAAGGGCGAAGCCCGTTACGGCGAGATCGATTTCGCGATCAACAACTCGTTTGGTTTCGGTGGGCACAATGTCGCGCTCGCCTTCGGCCGGGCCTGACAGCCGGTCCTGCTAGATCGCGGGTGGAGACCCCTTCTCTGAAGGGGTCTCCACCCATCGACAGCCCACCCGGGCCCGCCACAAGGAGGACGCGATGACAATCTTGGCACCCGCGACTAAGTCCGATGCGTCGATCGATCCGCGCGATCCCCTTGCGCGCCTGGAGAAGCTGTTCGACGCCGGGACCGTCGTCCCACTCCATCCGCGGGACAAGTCCGGTGTTCTGGCCGCGTCCGGCAACATCGACGGTGTCCGCACCATCGCCTACTGCTCCGATGCCACCGTCATGGGCGGTGCCATGGGCGTCGAAGGCTGCAAGCACATCGTGACGGCGATCGACACCGCCCTCGAGGAAGACGCCCCGATCGTGGGTCTCTGGCACTCGGGTGGCGCGCGTCTCGCCGAGGGCGTCGAGGCCCTGCACGCGGTCGGACTGGTCTTCGAGGCCATGGTCCGCGCGTCCGGCCGCGTCCCACAGATTTCCGTCGTCCTCGGCTTCGCAGCCGGCGGTGCGGCGTACGGTCCCGCGCTGACCGACATCGTCATCATGGCGCCGGAGGCCCGCGTCTTCGTCACCGGACCGGACGTGGTCCGCAGTGTCACCGGTGAGCAGGTCGACATGGTGTCCCTCGGCGGTCCCGATACGCACACGAAGAAGTCGGGTGTGGCGCACATCGCCGCCCACGACGAGGGCGACGCCCTGCACCGGGCACGCCGCCTGGTGTCGATGTTCTGCGAACAGGGCGAGTTCGATCAGGCCGCGGCCGCGCACGGCGACACCGATCTCCGCGCGCTCATGCCCGAGTCGGCGAAGCGCGCCTACGACGTCCGTCCGATCGTTCACGAACTTCTCGACAACGTCGAGGGCGAGTCGAGTTTCGAGGAACTGCAGGGCAATTACGCCCGCAGCATCGTCACCGGTCTCGGCCGCCTCGGTGGCCGCACCGTCGGTGTCATCGCCAACAACCCGCTCCGCCTGGGTGGCTGCCTGAACTCGGAGAGCGCCGAGAAGTCAGCTCGTTTCGTCCGGCTGTGCAACGCATTCGGCATCCCGCTCGTGGTGATCGTGGACGTTCCCGGATACCTCCCCGGTGTGAGCATGGAATGGGAAGGCGTCGTACGCCGCGGGGCCAAGCTGCTCCACGCGTTCGCCGAAGCCACCGTCCCCCGCGTGACGGTCGTGACCCGCAAGATCTACGGCGGCGCCTACATCGCCATGAACTCCCGCGCGCTCGGCGCCACGGCCGTCTACGCGTGGCCCGATGCCGAGGTCGCTGTCATGGGCGCCAAGGCCGCCGTCGGCATCCTGCACAAGCGCGCCCTGGCCGCGGCGCCGGAAGATGAGCGTGAGGCCCTGCACGAGCGTCTGGCCGTCGAGCACGAGAGCATCGCCGGTGGCGTCGACCGTGCCGTCGCGATCGGTGTGGTGGACGAGGAGATCGACCCCGCCAAGACGCGCAGTGTCATCACCGCCGCCCTCGCCGCCGCTCCCGCCGGCCGCGGCGACCACAAGAACATCCCGCTGTGATCTGAGCTCTGTTCGAGAGAAGGCCCCCGCCGTTGTTGTGGCGGGGGCCTTTTCGCGTTCGTGAGCGGGGTGTCAGCCGACGTCCCGGCGCAGCCAGGTGACCTCGGCGCCTTCTCCGCCACTGCGGAACGGCTCGAGAGCCTCGTCCCAGGCGGTTCCGAGTGCGTAGTCCAGTTCGGCGGCGATGTCGCCCCCCGCTTGCATCAGTGCCCGCAGGCGCATCTCCCCCACGACGACATCGCCG
>NZ_LTCZ01000221.1:0-1850 GCF_001583455.1 Rhodococcus sp. LB1
GGTACGCCTCGGCCGTCTGCACTCGTTTGAAGCTCACTGACTCTCCTGACAGATGTTCACGGTGACCGAGCATCACGCCGTTATCGGGGTCGAATTGACATCGTTAGTGAGCGGCGTCGGGCACGGTTCGAGGTATGTGAAGGCTCACAATACTGACTCCTGCCGTCCAAATCAATGCTGCGGCTGGGCGCGGCCGAGTACGGCAATAGCTGCCACAAATGCGGACGACGCGTGTCAGTATGTCGGAGTAGCGTGCCAAACGTAGAAACGGGAGCTCAGCATGGGAAGCTGGACGGCAAAGTCGCCTTCATCACCGGCGCAGCACCAAGCCAAGGCCGTAGCCACGTGATACGGCTGGCAGAGGACGGTGCGGACATCATCGCGGTCGATGTCTGTGGGCCCGTCGACGGTGTTCCCTACGACATGGCGACCATGGCGGATCTCGAGGAGACCAAGCGTGCCGTAGAGGCACTGAACCGCCGGATCGTGATCGCCAAGGCCGACGTTCGCGACATGGAAGCCATGACGTCGGTTGTCGACGACGCTGTGGCCGAGTTAGGCCGGCTCGACATCGTGTCGGCGAACGCCGGTATCGCGGGGCCCTTCGCAAACGCCGAAAACCTCTCAGGCAGTTGGCAAACGACGGTCGATATCAATTTGAACGGCGTGTACAACACCGCGCGAGCGGCCATCCCGCACATCAAAGCCGGCGACCGAGGCGGTTCGATCGCGCTCACCAGTTCGACCGCGGGCCTGAAGCCGTACCTGAACGCTGCGGACTACGTTGCCGCGAAGCATGGGGTGAGGGGTCTGATGAAGGCCCTGGCGCTCGAGCTCGCGCCCCACTTCATCCGAGTCAACAGCATCCACCCGACGCAGGTCGACACCCCGATGATTCAGAATTCGGCCATGTGGAAGTTGTTCTGCCCCGACCTCGAGAGCCCGACCAAGGCCGACTTCGAAGCTGTCTCCCTCGCCACTAACGCGATGCCGGTGCCGTGGGTGGAGTCGATCGATGTCTCGAACGTATTGCTGTTCCTCGCCTCCGACGAGTCCAGATTCATCACCGGCGCCGCAATTCCAGTGGACGCGGGTTGCAACCTACTCTAGGCAACACAACACGCCGGTCTGAGCGGGAACGATGCCGAACCCTATGGGGCAAGGAGCGCCGCCTGGTGCCGGAAAGCTCGACAACAAGATTGCATCCATCACGGGCGCGACCCAAGCGTAGAGGGTGCAGTCCTGCGATCCGGTTGGCGCAGGAGGACGCCGACATGATCGCGGAGGACGACCGGTGAACGTCGAGTCGGTGACCAGTCCGGGCTGGCGTTCGTTCGGTCGCTGGGTTTGTTCGCGCATTCGGACAGCGCCAGGTGGCCGATCGTCGCGAGGACCGTCCCCGACCCGCTGCCGGCCAAAAGTGGCGTGTGTCCCATTGTCGCGAAGCGACCCGATGGAAGTCCAGAATAGGGCTGTTTGGCGAACTCTCGGTAACACGGGACCGCGCGTCACAAGGGGAGTGGCGTGGCCGGGGCGATTCGTGCGAGTCAAGTCGTTGCTGTCGGGGGCAACCTCACTTGGCGCTCCGCCGACCTACGGTCGGCTGACGATCCGTACTTCCTAAATTGGACGGAACATGTCAGTATGGTGGACGTCCCACAGGTGGCGGTGATCGGCAGTTGGCCCGCGACTCACCTGGTCCGAGCAGACCAGCTCGGGCCGAATGCCATCACATCGGGCGCTGCAAGGCGCCACGCATCGACCTGAAACTGGAGCGTCACACATGGCGGGACGTATGGACGGCAAGGTCGTCGTCATCACCGGCGCGGTCCGGGGTCAGGGCCGCGCGC
>NZ_LTCZ01000222.1:0-14320 GCF_001583455.1 Rhodococcus sp. LB1
CGCGCCCCGCGGGGCGCGGCACTCCTCCGCGAAGAAGATCCGCGAGGTCACCTGCGCGCTCGGGACCCGGACCGGGGCCGACGTGCTGCTGCGGACGGCGGTGCGGACGTGCGAGCGGATGCAGACCCCGCTCCGCCTCGTCTCCCTCGTCGCACTCGACCCGCAGAACGACCTTCGCGATCACCGGGACACCCCCGACGACATCCGCGACCGGGCCGTCGCCCACGCGCAGAGCACCCTCGAAGCGGCGAAATCCGCTCTTCCCGAGGACTTTCCCGTGTCCGTCACGATCGCCGACGGATCCTCCGTGGAATCGGCGGTCCGCACACTCGACTGGCAGGACGGCGACCTCGTGATGGTCGGCTCCAGCCGGCTCGCCCAACCTCATCGACTGTTCCTGGGATCCACCGCGGCCAAGATGCTCCGCGTCCTGCCGGTGCCCATGGTGGTCGTCCCCAAGCAGGAGTTCGAAAACAGTGAGTAAACCGTCCGCGACACCCGCCCCGGATCCACGCTCGTTCCCGACCGGAGGTTCAGACATGACGAACAGCGAAGGCGCGCCGGCGTCGGCCGACGGCGCCGTGAGCGCCAAGGGGCTGGCCACCGGTGCGGTCGGGACCTTCTCCGGGGCGATCCTCGGAATCTCCTCTGTGGCACCGGGTTACACGCTGACGGCCAGCATCGGGCTGATCGTCGCGGCCGTCGGGTTGAAGATGCCCGCCATCTTCATCGCCGGCTTCATTCCCATGTTCCTCACGGCGTACGCCTACCGTGAGCTCAACTCCGAATCACCCGACTGCGGTGCGTCGTTCACGTGGTCGACCAAGGCGTTCGGTCCGTACGTCGGCTGGATGTGCGGCTGGGGCATGGTGATCGCCACGATCATCGTGCTCTCGAACCTCGCGGCGATCGCGGTCCAGTTCTTCTATCTGTTCATCGCGAAACTGTTCGACGCCCCGAGCATCGCCGACCTCCCCGGCAACAAATTCGTGAACGTCGGGACGACGCTCGTGTTCATCGCCCTGGCCACCTGGATCGCCAGCCGCGGCATCACCACCAGCGAGCGCCTGCAGGTCGCGCTCGTCGGCTTCCAGATGGTGCTGCTCATCGCCTTCGCGGTGGTGGCACTGGTTCACGTCGGCAACGGGTCCGCCCCCGCCGGGCTGTCGTTCGACCTGAGCTGGTTCAACCCGTTCACGGGACTGGCCCTCGGTGCGTTCGTGATCGGCCTGACGGGTTCGATTTTCGCGTTCTGGGGCTGGGACACCTGCCTGACACTGGGCGAGGAGTCGAAGAACCCGAAGAAGACCCCCGGTCGCGCCGGACTGCTGTGCGTCGCGACGATCCTGCTGACCTACCTGCTCGTGTCGGTCGCGGCGATGATGTATGCGGGCGTCGGCGAGGACGGTCTCGGCCTCGGCAACCCGGACAACTCCGAGAACGTCTTCGGCGCCCTCGCCGATCCGGTTCTCGGCAACTGGGGCGGCATGCTGCTGTTCCTCGCGGTGTTCGTCTCCTCGGTCGCGAGCCTGCAGACCACGTTCCTGCCCGCCGCGCGCACGATGCTGGCCATGGGCGCCTACGGCGCGTTCCCCAAGAAGCTCGCCGAGGTGTCGCCGCGGTTCCTGGTGCCGTCCTACGCGACCGTCGTCGCCGGTGTGGTGACCGCGGTCTTCTACACCGTCGTCACATTTCTGTCCGAGCGCACGCTGCTCGACACGATCGCCGCGCTGGGCATCATGATCTGCTGGTACTACGGCATCACCGCGTTCGCCTGTGTCTGGTACTTCCGGGGCCGGTTGTTCACGAGCGTGCGCAACGCCGTCTTCCGGTTCGCGTTCCCGCTGCTCGGCGGGCTGATGCTGTTCGCCGTGTTCGTCATCTCGATCGACGAGAGCATGGACCCGGAGAACGCGAGCGGTGCGTCCATCGGCGGAATCGGCCTCGTCTTCTTCCTCGGCTTCGGCATCCTCCTGCTCGGCGCCGTGCTGATGATGATCATGCGGTTCAGCAGCCCCGCCTTCTTCCGCGGCGAGACCCTCAACCGCGACACGTCGGCGTTGCGGGACGAGGGTGATCTCACGGCTCGATCGGAGCCTGCGCCACCAAGCCCGCGATAAGCGTCCGCAGCCCGAACTCGAATGCTGCATCCGCCCGTCCGGGGTTCGGCCCGGACGTGGCGAGGGCGGCCAGCATGGCCTCGTTCGCCTCCGGGGCGGTCGCCCAGACCACTTCGGGTGCGGCGAGGTCCAGCGCCGACCCCAGCACGAAGCTGTCGACCGTCGTGATGGCGTGCAGAATCTCCTCGGGCGTGAAGCCACCGTCCGAGAATGCCTGCGCCAGCGCGTTGTACAGCCCGAACGCCACACCGGACTGCACTGTGTGCGCGGTGAACAGAGGAATCAGCCGAGGATGCTCGGCGTAGTTGCGCCGATACTCGCGCGCCAGGCCGGCCACCGTCTCGCTCCACTTGCCGTCGGGGTCCGCCACCACGATGCCCGCCATCATGCGGGCACGCATCAGTTCGATGATCTCCGCCCTCCCGGACACGTGGTTGTACAGCGAGGAGGGCCGCACCTTCAGCCGTTCGGCGAGACCCGGCATCGTGAAATCACCGGTGAGGTCCACCATGCGCATGGCAGCTTCGGTGATGATCTCCGGCGACAGCAGTCGCTGTGATGGCCGTGGCATGGGTGCCCTCCTGGTCGGTGTGTGTCACCGGCGACCAGGGCGGATACCGAAGGAATCGAATTCGTCACGCCCCACCCCTTGATCGCCGAGCATTCACCCACCATACTTAACGAATCCAATTCGTTTTAGGCGCTCGCCGAACCGAACATCCGAGGAAACACAATGTTGACGATTACCGCCCTCACCCCTCCCGAGTCCCTGTCGAGGACGCGCGAGACGGGACGCACCCCGCTCCGTGTCGGCCTCGTCCAGCACCGCTGGCACGAGAACGATCAGGATCTGCGGGCCGAACTCGACGAGGGCATCGCCGCGGCAGCGAAACTCGGGGCGCGCGTGGTGTTCCTCCCCGAACTCACACTGAGCCGCTACCCCGCGTCGACGCCGGGTGGCGACAACCCGGGACGTACCGCCGAGGACCTCCTCACCGGCCCCACGTTCACGTTCGCCGCCAAGGCCGCCGCCGAACACGGCGTCCTCGTCCACGCCTCGCTGTACGAGCGGAACGACTCCGAGGACGGCGTGCAGTACGAGGACGGACTCGGTTTCAACACGGCCATCCTCGTCACCCCCTCCGGCGAACTGCTCGCGCGCACCCGCAAGCTGCACATCCCCGTCACCGCCGGCTACTACGAGGACACCTACTTCCGGGGCGGTCCGGCCGAGAACCCGTACCCGGTGCACGAGGCGCTGGACGGTGTGAAGCTCGGACTGCCGACGTGCTGGGACGAATGGTTCCCCGAGGTCGCCCGCGCCTACTCGCTCGGCGGCGCCGAAATCCTGGTGTACCCCACCGCGATCGGCTCGGAGCCCGACCACCCGCAGTTCGACACCCAGCCGCTGTGGCAGCAGGTGATCGTCGGCAACGGCATCGCGAACGGCACTTTCATGGTAGTGCCCAACCGCCACGGCAGCGAAGGCCTCATCACGTTCTACGGCTCGTCGTTCATCTCCGACCCCTACGGCCGGATCCTCGCGCAGGCCCCGCGCGACGAATCCGCGGTCCTGGTCGCCGACCTCGACCTCCAGCAGCGCGAGGACTGGCTGGCCCTGTTCCCGTTCCTGGCCACCAGGCGCCCCGACACGTACGGCGTCCTCACCGAGCCGGTCGATCACGCCTCCCCGTTCGGGAGGGCCTGATGACCTGGCGCATGCCCGCGGAAGGCGAACTGCACGAACGCACCTGGATGGCCTACCCCAGTGAGGGCTACTCCCTGGGCGACACCCCCGAGGAACATCACGAGGCCCGCACCACGTGGGCCGAGGTGGCGCACGCGGTGGCCCGGTTCGAGCCCGTCACCGTCGTCGTCGACCCCGGTCAGGTGTCGGCGGCCGAGGAGTACCTCTCCGCGGACATCGACATCGTCGCGGCGCCGCTGAACGACGCCTGGATGCGCGACATCGGACCCACGTTCGTGCTGTCCGAGGACGGACGCCTCGGCGGTGTCGACTGGATCTTCAACGGCTGGGGCGGCCAGGACTGGGCCCAGTGGGACAAGGACTCGAAGATCGGCGCACTGGTGGTCGAGCGGTCGGGGGCGGAACTCGTCGACTCGCCGATCGTCAACGAGGGCGGCGGCATCCAGGTCGACGGCCTCGGCACCGTGCTGGTGACCGAGACCGTGCAACTCGACCCCGGCCGCAACCCGGAACTGTCGAAAGCCGACATCGAGGCCGAGCTCGCCCGGACGATCGGTGCCACGAAGGTCATCTGGCTGCCGCGCGGACTGACCCGGGACCAGGACACGTACGGCACGCGCGGGCACGTCGACATCGTCGCCGCCATCCCGTCGCCGGGCGTGGTCCTGGTGCACGATCAGCGCAACCCCGAACACCCCGACTTCGAGGTCAGCAAGGCCGTCATCGACGTGCTGAAGCAGACCACGGACGCCCGCGGTGAGTCGTGGGAGATCATCACCGTCCCCGCGCCGACGGTCCTGCGCGACGAGGAGGGTTTCGTCGACTACAGCTACATCAACCATTTCGTCGTCAACGGCGGCGTCATCGCGTGCAGCTTCGACGATCCCGCGGACGAGGAAGCGGTCGCGATCCTGTCGGCCGCCTACCCCGGACGCACGGTCGTGTCGGTCGACGCCCGCCCGCTCTTCGCGCGCGGCGGCGGAATTCACTGCATCACCCAGCACCAGCCCGCTGTGCGCTGACGCGCCCGTGAGTACTTGTCAACCGCGGGCGGTTAACAAGTACTCACGGGCTAGCGGCGGCGACGCATGTAGTCGCTGACGACGGCGGCACCGAGACCGTCCAGCCCGGGCGCCACGACGCGTCCGCCGACCCGCTCGGCCATCCGGTCCACCACCCGCGCGAGACCGGGATCCTCACCGAGCCGGAAGAACGTGACGTGAGCGCCGAGTCGGGCGAGGGTGTCGAGTTCCCGGACCGTCAGACCGAGGGTCCGGGCGCTCGGCGGATAGTCGAAGTACGCGAAGCCGTCCGGCTCGAGGTGGGCCGTCGGCTCACCGTCGGTGACGATCAGGACCACCGGCTGGGCGTTGGGGTGCCGGCGCAGATGCCGAGCCGCCAGCAGCAGCGCGTGGTGCAGATTGGTGCCCTGGTCCCACGCGCCGTCCAGGCCGGCCAGCTCCGACGGCGTCAGCACCTGCGCGTGCCTGCCGAACGAGATGAGCTGCAGTTCGTCGCTGCGGAAGCGGGTGCTCACCAAGTGGTTCAGGGCGAGGGCGGTGCGTTTCATCGGCACCCACCGGCCCTCCATCACCATCGAGAACGACGTGTCGACCAGCAACGCGACCGCCGCCTGCGACCGCTGCTCGGTCTCCATCACCTCCACGTCCGCCACCGACAACCGGACCGGGACGCGACCGCGCTCGACCGGATCGGATGCCGCCCGCAGCACGGCGTTGGTGATCGTGCGCGTGACGTCCCACGGCTCGGTGTCACCGAACGCCCACTCGCGCGACGCGCCTGTCGGCTCCCCCATCGACCCGGCACGGCGCGTCTCCCGTTGCCCGCCACGCGAAGACAGCTGCTGCGCCACGTCCCGCAGAGCCGTCTGACCGAGTTGGCGCATCGCCTTGGGTGACAGGCGCCACTGGCCGTCCGCCCCGCGGTCGAAGAAGCCCTGGTCTCGCAGGGCCTTCTCGAGTTCGGCGAGGGTCTGCGCATCGGCCGCCGCCTCTTCGCCCAGTTGCCGGGCCAGAGTCTCCGCGTCGATGTCGTCGAGTTGTGCGCCCGCGTACTGCTGCGACAGTTGCTCGGCGAGCGACTCGAGTTCCGCGATGTCCTGCAACGCCCCGGTGCCCTCGCCCAGGCCCATGCCGTCGTCGCCGCGGAACCGCTGCGAGCCCTGCCAGTCCTCACCGGGGCGCGCGGCCTGCAGATGCTGGTCGAGGCGGTCCAGCTGTCCGATCAGCGACGGATCGCCGAACGCCTGCTGCGCCAGCGCATCCAGTTCGTCGCGCTGCTCCTGCGACAGCGAGTTCCGCAGGCGCTGCGCCGCCGCCGCCCGCTGCGCCAGCGAATCGAGCAGTTCCTCGACGTTTTGCGGGTTCTCGGGGAAGTACTCGCCGTGCTTGTCCATGAACTCGTCGAACTGTTCCTGCGTGTCCTCGCCGCGCGAATGCTTGTCGAGCAGGTCGTTGAGGTCGGCGAGCATCTCCCGGATGCGTTCGCGGTCTTCTTCCGTGGCACCCTCGAGGGCCTGTTTCATGCCGGCGAACCGCTGGTCCAGCATTTCGCGGCCCAGGAGGTCCCGGATCTTCTCGTAGTCCTCGCGTGCTTCCGAACTGCGCCAGTCGTAGTCGGCGAGTTCCTGCACGGCCTGCGCGGTGGACGACGACAGTTCCTCGAGGCGCATCTCCGAGAAGCGGGCGTCGTCGTCGAGCGCGCGGGCCAGCGTCTTGCGTTCCTCGAGCACCGCGCGGTCGAGGAGTTCCCGGACCTCTTCGAGTGTGCCGTTCAGGTTGTTCCGCTTCAGCAGTTCACGGCGACGCCGATTGGCCTCGGCCGCAAGTTCGTCCAGGCCGCGCATGTCCCGGTTGCCGCGCCGGAGCATCTCGCGCAGCGCCTGCCGCGGCGACGTTCCGGCGAACACGTCGTCGCCGATCGCGGCCAGGGCCTCACGCAGGTCCACCGGCGGCGCCAGCGGATCACCGCCCTCGTACGGCCCGTACCGCGCGTTGTGCGGTCCGCGCTCCGCCTTGCGGGACATTACGAATACACCGTCTGCCCGTTGATGTCCGGGTTCTTCGAGATGCGCCGCGCCAGGTACAGGCCTTCGAGGGCGAACTCGGCGGCCGCGGCCCGTTCGCCGTCGGACTCCGCGCCCAGACGCTCGGCCAGCTCGTCGAGGACCTCGAGTTCGGGCAGCTCGTTCAGTAGTGCCTTCGCCGTGATCCGTTCACCGGTCACCACCGGGTCGCCCTGTTCGACCGCGTCCACGAGTTCCGCCAGGTCGATGCCGCCGAGCCGGGTGCGGACGGTGTCGGCCGTCGCCCGCCGGAGCAGGTGCTCGAGGACCTCGATTTCGCGCCCTTCCTCACCGGATTCGAATTCCACCTTGCCCCGCAGGACGTCGACGACGGTCTCGAGGTCCACCGGCCGCGCGACCGGGTCGGCTTCACCGAGCACTGCGCCGCGATGCACCGCAGCGGCACTGACGGTTTCGGCACCTGCCACCGCGAAGCGGGCGGACACACCCGACCGCTGATCGACCGACGTCGACTCGCGGAGCAGACGGGTGAACCGGGCCAGGATCTCGAGGAGGTACTCGGGCACCTCCGCGGTGAGGTGCGCTTCCTGGAGGATGACCGCGACTTCGTCGTCGAGCCGGGTCGGGTAGTGCGTCCGGATCTCGGCGCCGAACCGGTCCTTCAGCGGGGTGATGATGCGACCGCGGTTCGTGTAGTCCTCCGGGTTTGCGCTGGCCACCATCAGGACGTCCAGCGGGAGCCGGAGAGTGTATCCGCGGACCTGGATGTCGCGTTCCTCCATGACGTTGAGCAGCGACACCTGGATGCGTTCGGCGAGGTCGGGCAGTTCGTTGATGGCGACGATGCCCCGGTGCGCACGGGGGACGAGCCCGAAGTGAATGGTTTCCGGGTCGCCGAGACTCCGGCCCTCCGCGACCTTGACCGGATCCACGTCGCCGACGAGGTCCGCCACCGACGTGTCGGGGGTCGCGAGTTTCTCCGAATACCGCTCGCTGCGGTGCCGCCATGCGACGGGGAGGCTGTCGCCCAGTTCCTGTGCCCGGCGGATGGACGCCGGGGTGATGGGCTCATAGGGATGCTCCCCGAGTTCGGAACCGGCGATCACCGGGGTCCATTCGTCGAGGAGCAGATTGAGGGTGCGGAGGAGGCGGGTCTTGCCCTGACCACGTTCGCCGAGCAACACCACGTCGTGACCCGCGATGAGAGCCCGTTCGAGCTGTGGTTCCACCGTCTCCTCGAAACCGACGATGCCGGGCCACGGATCACGACCGTCGCGTAGGGCCGCGAGCAGATTCTCGCGGATCTCTTCCTTGACGGTGCGTTGAATGTGGCCCGACTCGCGGAGCTCGCCGACGGTGGAAGGTCTGTGTTCCGATGACGTCACCACTCCACGCTACGAGGGTTCGAGCGAATCGGCACGCGGTTAACGCGCGCCGACCCGCCCGGGTCAGTCCTCGCGGCGCAGCGGGAGCAGTTCGCGGACCTTGCGGTCGCGCAGGTACAGACCCGCCCAGACCGCGATGCCGACGTACACCGCGAACAGCACCGTGCTGAACAACGGCTTCTCGACGCGCCAGTTGGTGAGCACCGCCCCACCGAGGTATCCGGTGAGCAGCACCGCACCCAGCGGGGCCGTTCGCGGCACCAGGTAGAGCGCGGTGCAGATCAGCAGCACGATCCCGATCGGGACGATGATGTGCATCGGCAGCCCCAGTTCGGCGGCCGAGTCCTCTACCGGTCCGATCTTCAGGAGCTTGCCGACGGCGTCGAAGAGGAGGAAGGCGCCGACAAGGCCGCTGAGGACCCAGCCCACCTTGCGTGCGGTTCCCGACTCCACCGTGACGGGAGTGACGGTGGCGCTCACGACTGGTGTCCCTGTGCCGCTGCGGGATCCATCCACATGACCTCCCAGAGGTGACCGTCCGGGTCCTGGAAGCTGCGGCCGTACATGAATCCCTCGTCCATCGGTTCGTTGGAGAACGATCCGCCCGACGCGAGCGCCTTGTCGGCCAGGGCGTCGACGGCCTCGCGGCTGTCCGCGGAGATGCAGAGGATGGATTCGGTGGTCGTGCCGGCGTCCGCGATGGCCTTCTTGGTGAAGGTGGAGAAGAACTTCTCCGTCAGCAGCATGACGTGAATGTGCTCGCTGATCACGATCGACGACGCGTTCTCGTCCGAGAACTGCGGGTTCCGCTGGTAGCCGAGCGCCTCGTAGAAGGCCGTCGACGTGCCGAGGTCCTTCACGGGGAGGTTCACGAAGATCATGGTGGGCATCGAATTCTCTTTCCGTCGGTGAAGTGGAGCCGATTCGGGTGAGGAGCCGTGCGACCTTGTGGAGCAGATCACGTACTAATGTTGCAAAAAGAAACCTACTGATGTCAATAGGCAACTTCGGTCTATAGTTGAAACCATGGCACGGCAGACTTACGGGCAGTACTGCGGACTCGCGCATGCCCTGGACATCGTGGGACAACGCTGGGCACTGCTCATCGTCCGAGATCTCCTGGTCGGACCGCGGCGTTATACGGATCTCAAGCAGGGCTTGCCGGGCATCCCGTCCAACATCCTGTCGGCGCGCCTGAAGGAACTCGAGGACGCCGACGTGATCGCGCGCCGCGCGCTGCCCCGGCCGTCGAACGCGGTGGTCTACGAACTGACCGACTACGGCAGCGCTCTGGAGGACGCCGTGAAGTCGCTGGGCCGGTGGGGCGCCCGCACTCTCGGCGAACCCGACCCGGACGATGCGGTGACCGTCGACTCCATGGTGATGGCGCTGCGGTCGACGTTCCACCCCGACGCCGCACGGGACGTCACCCTCACCTACGAACTTCGACTCGGGCCGATCGTGCTGTCCGCCCGCATCGACCGCGGCGAACTGGAGGTCGTGGAGGGCGCGGCCGACCGGCCCGACCTCGTGATCGAGACCGGGCCGGCGGTGAAGGCACTGATGGCACGCGAGATCACCCCGGAGGACGCCATCGCCCTCGGCAGTGTGTCCGTCACCGGCGACCCGGCGCTGCTCGCCACGTTCGCCGACGTCTTCAGCATTCCCTGAGAGTCCGCCTACGCGGCGACACCGCACGAGGTCAGGGCGTCCAACTCGTACCAGGCGCAGCGGTAGCGCTCGAGTGTCACCGGATCGGCTTCCGCCAGAAGAGAATCGAGCAGGACTCGCGGATCGTCGCGCCAGGCCCGGACCACGTCCGCGACCGCGCGGTTCGAGAACAGACCCGACCCGGTGAGCGCAGACACCCACTCGTCGATCGCTCCCCGGTGAATCCGCTCGACGGCCTCCTGGCGGAATCCGCCGTCGACGAAATCGAGGGAGAACATGGCGGCGACGACATCACCGGTGGTCAGCTGTACGACGTTCATGGTGCGGCACCTTCCTGGAGTCGGGGGCTGTTCTCGGACGTAATCCGTTGGAACAACTGGTGATGCAGACGCTAATCGCCGATTGTGTGAGTTCTGTGATGCTTCTCTGAGATCTCGGCCGCGATGCCCGCCTGCCGTGATCGCCGAGCTTCTACACTCCGTGCATGGAGACCTGGGTTCTGCCCGGACTGCTCGGCCTCGGCCTCGCCGCCGCGTCGGGACTGCGCACGTTCCTGCCGCTGCTGATGCTCAGCGCCGCGGTGCACTTCGAGGTGCTCGGGATCACCCTGAACGAGTCGATGCGGTGGCTCGGTTCGACCGGGGCACTGGTCGCGCTGTCGATCGCGACAGTGGTGGAACTGACCGCCGATCTCATCCCGTTCGTCGACAACGCGCTGTCCGTGATCGGCAACGTCACCGGTCCCGTGGCGGGTGTCATCGCCACCTGGGCGGCCTTCGCGGACGTGGACCCGTCGACCGCCGCGATCGCCGGAATCGTCATCGGTGCCCCCACCGCTCTGGCGTTCAGCACCGCGCAGACCGGGACCCGGGCGGTGAGCACGGCCTCCACCGGCGGACTCGCCAATCCCGTGGTGTCGGCGATCGAAGACGTGGTCTCGTTCGTCACATCCCTGATCGCCCTGCTGCTTCCGCTGCTCGTCATCCCGCTACTCGCGTTCCTGCTGTGGTTCGCATGGCGAGGGGTGCAGCGGGTGCGGCGACTGCGCGCGACGTGAACTGGTAGACAGTCCCCATGCCTGACACCGAGATCACGTTCGACAGCGGTGCCGTCACGTACTACGGCAGCCTGCGCACCCCCGACCACGCGAACGGGTCGGCGCCCGCCGCGCTGCTGCTCGCCGGCAGCGGCCCCACCGACCGCAACGGCGACAGCGCCCTGCTCCCCGGTGACATCGGAACGCTCCGCCACCTCGCCGACGTGCTCGAACAGCACGGCATCCCCAGCCTGCGCTACGACAAGATCGGCAGCGGCGAGACCGCCCTCGGCCCCTACGAGGTGGAAGAAGTCGGGGGTCTCGGATTCACCACCTTCGTCGACGCCGCCTCCGCGGGCCTCGACTTCCTGGCCGCCCAACCCGGGGTCGACCCGTCGAGGCTGATCGTCATCGGTCACAGCGACGGCGGACTCGTCGCCCTCGCGCTCGCCACCGCGGAAGACGAGTCGCGCGTGCGCGCCGTCGGACTGCTCGAACCGCTGAGTGTCCGGCTCCTCGATCTCCTCACCACGCAGATCCACGGCCAGCTCGACGCCGTCGTCGGCACCGGCCAGCTGCCGGTGGAACTGGCCGACGAACTCCGGCTCGCGCTCGCGGACACCGTCGAATCACTCCGCACGTCCGGCACGATCCCCGACGACCTTCCGGAACCCCTGCAGAACGCCGGGCTGGTCCATGCCAACGCCAAGGCCCTCGCGGAGGAGGACGCTCTCGACCCGCGCGCGCTGGCCGGCCGCCTGCCCGCCGGCTTCCCCGTCCTCACCAGCTGCTCCGCCAAGGACATTCAGGTACAGCTCGCAGACGTCGACGGCCTGAACGACGCCCTCGCTCACACCGCGCTGACGCCGGTGCGGATGACGAACGCCAATCACGTCCTCAAGGACGTCGGCGACCGCCCGTCCACCGGACCGGATTACGTGGAACCGCTCCCCTACTCGGCGGAGTTCACCGAACCGTTCAGCAGGTGGATCGCCGCTCTGTGATCAGTTCCCGCCCGCCCCGGTGATCACGGCCATCAGCGTGCTCGCCAGATCGGACACGAGCCCCAGGTTCTTGTCGTTGACGAGGTCCTGCAGCCCGTCGAGTCCCTCGACCTCGAGCAGCGGCGCGAGCATCTCCATCAACTCGGAGAACTCCGCCGACTCCGGGGTCGTCGACTTCGGGGTCGCCTTCGGGGTGGTCGCCTTCGGCGTCGTGGTGGTGGTCGACGACGCGCTGTCCTCGCTCGCCTCAGGCGTCGTGGTCGCTGCCGGTGCTGCCGCCAGCTCCTCGGCCGGCGCCGAATCCGACCCCGTCAAGAGGTAGGTGACGATGCCCGTCGTGATGGTGATCGCGTGCTTCAACTGGCCGTCGGTGCTCTCCAGCTGGGCGGAGTCTTCCTTGTTGGAACCGTTGCCCATCTCGACGAACACCAGCGGCACCTGAGTCAGCGCCGGCCCGGCTACATCGGCGCGGGTCTGGAGGCCGTCGTTCACGCCGGCGTAGTTGGCGGGGACGAATCCGTCCGACTTGTAGGCGTCGCGCATCATCTTCGACGCCTCGAGCCCGCCACCGGACTGCGCCGCGTCCGCCTTCTCGTCGGGGATGGGCAGCGACGGGATGATCATGTGGAACCCGTGCTTGCTCGCGTCCTCGCCCTGCGCCGTCGAGTCCGCGTGAATGCTCACCGCGACGTCGGCATTCGATTCGCTTGCCGCACGCGCTCTTTCGTCGACGCATCCACCCCAGCCGGTGTCGTCCTGACGGCTCAGGACAACCTTCGCGCCGAGACTCTCGAGGCTGCTCTTCACCAGCTGGGAGACGTTCCAGTTGATGGTGTGCTCGGGCACCCCGCCCAGCGACGTCATGCCACTGGTCTGGCAGTCCTTCGTGTTGCCCCGGCCGTCGTTCACCTGCTGCGCGAGGTCGTGGCCCTCGCTGGAACCCTGATGTCCGGGGTCGAGAAACACCGTCATCCCGGACAGTTCGGTGCCGGTCGCCGTCGCCGCGGGTTCCGCCGAAGCCTGAGCAGGGATGAGCACGGACGCACCCAGGACGCAGGCGCCGAGGCCGGCCTTGATCGCAAATCGGTTCATAACGGGAATGGGCGCACCATCGCAGTCCGGGCGCCACTCTCCTTCCACAGGTGCCACTCGAGTCACATCAGCCCCGAGTGAATCAGCTGCACCGTGCGTGCGGGCAGCCCGAGGCCGGATCGAAAGCAACCTGTGACCAAAGTGTGGGATTCGACAGATGAGCACCGATCAGCCACACACCGTGCATCTGACGAATCCGTGCGCGGAGGTGAACGGGACGGCAACTCTAGGCCAAGAGCCGCTGCTCAACCCTGCATTTCGGCGCAGTGGCCGGATAATGGAAGTGCAAACCCTCAACCGGTGCTGTACGGTCATCTACCAACCAGCAACGACACGCAGAGAGGTACGGACATGATGCAGCTTCACGCGCTCTTCGCATCCGTACCCGCATGGCGTCGCTGCTCCGCCGACAAGCACATCACCAAGTTCGGCGCACCCCGAGAATGTTGAGACTTACACCAAGTCATTCTCGGGCACCCAGGGCAAACCCCTCGGGTGCCTTTTCTTTTACCTTTCACTTTCAGGAGCACCCCATGAAACTTCGCATCAACCAACTGTCCACCTCTCCCCCGTATCTCGATCTGCCGGACGACCTCACCGGATACGCCGTCACCCTCGACCTGTCGCACTGCGACGCCGCCCACGAGGCCGGCCTGGGTGAGCTGATCAGCGAGGTCCGCAGCCGCGGCGCCGCCCGCGTGGTCATCACCGGTTCGCCGCGCGAACTCCAGGGCACGGGCCGAGCACACGGGGCCGCAGCGGCCTGACGACGCAGAACGGGCCCCGGCATGATGCCAAGGCCCGTTCGAGTTGCCGAACGCTAGTGCGCGAAGTGCCGCGCGCCCGTCAGGTACATGGTGATGCCGGCTTCCTTGGCCGCATCGATCACCTCGTTGTCGCGGACGGAACCACCCGGCTGCACGACTGCCTTGACGCCGGCGTTCGCGAGCACCTGCAGTCCGTCGGGGAACGGGAAGAACGCGTCCGACGCGCCCACCGACCCGACCACCCGGTCACCGGCCCGCTGCACCGCGAGGTGCGCGGAGTCGACGCGGTTGACCTGGCCCATGCCGACGCCGACCGACGCACCGTCGGAGGCGAGCAGGATCGCGTTGGATTTCACCGAGCGGCACGCGCGCCACGCGAACTCGAGATCCTTCAGGGTCTGTTCGTCGGCGGCGTCGCCGACGGCCAGCGTCCAGTTCGCCGGGTCGTCGCCCTCGGCGTCGAGCACGTCACGCTCCTGCAGGAGCGCTCC